>NZ_DASRBZ010000553.1:0-6634 GCF_035653355.1 Mycobacterium sp.
TGTGTGGACGTACGTCAAGCGCCCCGACCGACGGTTCACCGTCGAGCTTCCGGAACTGACTGAACAGCTGCGCAGCCTGCGTACCGCTGAACCGTTCACCGACGACGAGTACCCGCTGGTGCTGTCGGCCGGTGAACGCCGGGCATTCACGGCGAACACGATTTACCGCGATCCCACGTGGCGCCGCCGCGATCCAGCGGGAGCACTACGCATCAGCCCACAAGACGCCCAACGTCTCGGACTCGACGATGGCGGGCTGGCCCGCGTCACCACCGCCGCCGGCACCGCACAGGCCGTCGTCGAGATCACCGACATGATGCAACCCGGCCACATATCGCTGCCCAACGGCTTGGGCGTCGACCACCCCGAGTACGGACGCGTCGGCGTGGCGCCCAACGAGCTGACGTCAGTCGAGCTGCGCGACGCCTTCGCCGGAACACCGTGGCACAAACATGTCCCGGCCCGTGTGGAGGCCGTTTAGACGGTCGCTGCCTCGTTGAGCTCGTTGAGCCGGTTTGTCGCTTCGAGGTATTCCTGCACCCAGCGCTCGATGACGGCGGACGTCTTCTCCACCTTGGCCAGTTGCCCCACGACCTGCCCGATCGGGTTGAATGCCACGTCGACGGTCTGGTCCGGGTATTTGTGGGTGGCGGCGACGGCCATCCCGGACACCATGTACTGCAGCGGCATGCCCAGCGGCTCGGGGTTGCCGGGCGTCTGCCAAGCGTCGGTCCAGTCGTTGCGCAGCATGCGACACGGTTTGCCGGTGAACGAGCGACTGCGCACGGTGTCACGGCTGGTTGCCTTGGCGTAGGTGGCTTGCTGGACAGGGGTGTTCTCGGCTTCCTCGACCATCAGCCACTGCGAACCCGTCCATGCACCCTGCGCGCCCATGGCCAATGCGGCGGCAATCTGGTAGCCGGTGCCGATGCCTCCGGCGGCCAGCACCGGCCGCGGCGCTACCTCCTTGACCACCTGCGGCCACAGCACAATCGAGCCGATCTCCCCGCAGTGTCCGCCGCCTTCGCCACCCTGGGCGATGATGATGTCGACGTCGGCTTCGGCGTGTTTGCGGGCCTGCGACGGCGACCCGCACAACGCCGCCACTTTCCGTCCGGAGTCGTGGATGTGCTTGATCATGTCGGCTGGCGGGGTGCCCAGCGCGTTGGCGATGAGCGCCACCTTCTGATGCTTCAGCGCCACCTCGACCTGCGGGGTGGCCGTGGCCTCGGTCCACCCGAGCAGCTGCAACGCGTTGGCGTCGCTGTCCTCGACCGGCACGCCGTGGTCGGCCAGGATCTTGCGCGCGAATTCCAGGTGCTCCTTCGGGACCATGGAACGCAGTGTGTTGGCGAGTTCGTCGGCCGACAGGTGTGCGTCCATGCCCTCGTATTTATTGGGGATGACGATGTCGACGCCGTAGGGGTGATCGCCGATGTGCTCGTCGATCCAGTTGAGCTCGACCTCCAGCTGTTCCGGCGTAAATCCGACCGCGCCCAGTACCCCGAAACCGCCGGCTTTGCTCACCGCGACCACGACGTCGCGGCAGTGGGTAAAGGCGAAGATCGGGAACTCGATGCCGAGTTCGTCGCAGATTGGCGTGTGCATGCCTGCTCCTGAGGGCGGTAGGCGAATTGAAACGTGTTCTAGTTTAGTACCTGCTCCACCGCCGTGGCCAGCCAGCCCGGAGCCGAGCCCCGCTACGCTGCCTAGCTATGGCAATCCGCGTCGTTCATATCGGTACCGGGAATGTCGGTCGGCTGGCGCTGACCCAGCTGATCACCGACCCACGATTCGAACTGGCGGGAGTGTGGGTGTCGACGGAAGCCAAGGTGGGCAAAGACGCGGCCGAGCTCGCCGGACTGGACGTGTCCACCGGAGTCATCGCCACCAACGACCTGGAGGCCCTGTTAGCCAGCCGGCCGGACTGTGCGGTCTATTGCGCGATGGGGGACAACCGCGCACCCGAGGCCCTGGAGGATTGCCGGCGCATCCTGGCCGCCGGTATCAACGTAGTCGGCTCGTCGCCGGGGGTGCTGCAATTCCCGTGGCAGCTGATGCCCGGCAAATACATCGCGCGAGTGCAAGATGCTGCGCAACAAGGCAATTCGAGTATCTTCATCACCGGCGTCGACCCGGGCTTCGCCAACGACTTGATCCCGTTCGCGCTGGCCGGAACGTGCCAGAGCATCCAGCAGGTGCGCTGCATGGAGATCGCCGACTACGCCACCTACGACGGCGCGATCGTGATGTTCGACGTCATGGGGTTCGGCAAGCCGTTCGACGACATCCCGATCCTGCTGCAGCCAGGCGTGCTCAGCATCGCCTGGGGTACTTCCATCCGGCAGCTGGCCGCGGGACTCGGCATCGACATTGACGACATCACCGAAAGCTACGAACGCGAACCGGCACCGGAAGCCTTCGACATCGCAGCGGGACACGTTGCGAAGGGCAGTGTGGCCGCGATTCGCTTCCAGATCTGCGGCATGGTCGACGGCCACCCGGCGATCGTCATCGAACACGTCACCCGGTTGCGCGAAGACATGCGGCCGGACTGGCCACAGCCTGCTCAGCCGGGCGGCTCGTATCGCGTCGAGATCACCGGCGAGCCCTCCTATACCGTCGACATCTGCCCTTCCAGCCGCAAGGGCGACCACAATCACGCCGCGATCGTCGCTGCGGCCGGGCGGATTGTGAACGCGATCCCCGCGGTGGTCGCGGCGCCGCCGGGAATCCGGACCACGTTGGATCTGCCCCTGGTGACCGGACATGGGGTCTACGCATCAGCTGGAACACGTTCTAGTACCGCGGAACGCTTACGGTAGCCTGACCGCTCATGGGACGCGTGGACGGAAAAGTTGCACTGATCAGCGGCGGTGCGCGGGGTATGGGTGCTTCTCATGCCCGGCTGCTGGTAGCCGAGGGCGCCAAAGTCGTGATCGGCGACATCCTCGACGAGGAAGGCAAGTCGCTGGCCGACGGGCTGGGGGAAGCGGCGCGGTATGTACACCTCGACGTCACGCAGCCCGATCAGTGGGATGCGGCGGTTTCCGAGGCCGTGCAGGAGTTCGGCAAACTCAACGTGCTGGTCAACAACGCCGGCATCGTGGCGCTCGGGCAGCTCAAGAAGTTCGATCTCGCCAAGTGGCAGAAGGTAATTGACGTCAACCTGACCGGCACCTTCCTCGGTATGCGGGCGTCCGTCGACCCGATGATCACCGCGGGCGGCGGCTCGATCATCAACGTCTCCTCGATCGAGGGCCTGCGCGGAGCGCCGATGGTGCACCCGTATGTTGCCTCCAAATGGGCGGTTCGCGGCCTGTCCAAGTCCGCCGCATTGGAGCTGGCGCCGCACAACATCCGGGTCAACTCGATTCATCCGGGCTTCATCCGCACTCCGATGACCAAGCACATTCCCGACGACCTCGTCACCATTCCGCTCGGACGACCGGCCGAGTCGATCGAGGTCTCGACGTTCGTGGTCTTTCTGGCCAGCGACGAGTCGGCGTATGCCACCGGTTCGGAGTTCGTCATGGACGGCGGCCTGGTCAGCGACGTTCCCCACAAGATGTAACTCGTGCCGGACGCGGCTCTCGAAACCGGTGATGCGCCGGCATACCTGGTGCGAGACGGCGACGGCTATGCCCCGACACGCATCGCACAAGGACCATGGGGCCAAACCATGGCTGGGCATGTTGTCGGCGGAATCCTGGGCTGGGCGGTCGAGCGCGCGGCCGGCGATCCAGAATTCCAGCCCGCACGGCTGACGGTCGATTTGTTCCGCCCCACCGCGCTCGAAGCGGTGCAGGTGGCGGCTCGCGTGATCCGCGATGGACGCCGCATCCGCCTCGCCGAAGCGGTGATTACCCAACACGGAACCGAGGTGGCCCGAGCCAGCGCGGTGTTCTTGCGGCGCGGCGCGCAACCCGATCAGCCGGTATGGTCGACGCCCGTCACCATGCCTCCGCTGCTGACCGAAGATGAAGCGGCACCGGACAATTCACCGTTTTTTCTGCGGGCGTATGGGTGGGGTCCCGATACCGGATCGCGCGACGCCCACGTTGCGGCAGGCCCGAAATACGCGTGGGTCCGCGAAAGGAAACCGCTCATTGTGGGCGAGCCGCTGACTGCCTTCACCCGCGCAGCCATGGCCGGCGACGTGACCAACCCGTTAACCCATTGGGGTGCAAATATGTTGCAATTCATCAACGTCGACTACACGCTGACGCTCAGTCGGCTGCCGAGCGGACCGTACATTGGGTTGGCAGCGTTCACTCATCACAGCCACGAGGGTATTGCCACTGGGGTGGCTACCGTGTTCGATCACCTGGGTCCGGTCGGAAGCAGCATGGCTACTGCCCTGGCCGACCCGAGGTTTCGGCCGCCCTCGCGCCGATGACGCCCACGGCGAAGACATTACCGCAGTAAAGGTGACGGGTACGGCGCTGATAGACGCTGCTCCAGACCAACTGCATTGTTCCTCTCCGCTATGCTCGCCGAGCTTGTTCGACCCGCCCGCGACGCCGTGCCACCGCGACCCGAAGCACCGGCCAGCCCTGCTCGACAGCGACCGCGGCAAGCCGTGACCTAGCGTTCACCGGCCGTGGATAACCGACACGCGACATCAGTGCCAGGTCTTCATCGCCGTCGGCGTAGAAGTAACTGTCGTGTAATGCAACGTTATTGGCGGCGCAGAACCGTTCCACCGCAGCCGCCTTGTTGGCGCCCCAGACGATCGGCCTGACGATCCCGCCGGTCAACCGCCCGTGTTCGTCGACTTCGAAGCGGTTGCACAGGACGTGGCTTATCCCGAGGAAGCGGGCCACAGGTTCAGCGTGGATGGCCAGCGCCGACGAACTGAGCACCACAGTGTGGCCCCGTTGCTGGTGCGCTCGCACGATGTCGTGCATGCCCGGATACAGGTGTGACGCAATGCGGTTCACGAACAGCCGCTCACCGAGCTCGTCAAGCGCTTCGAGCGATTCGCCACGCAGATAGCCTGCACCCCGAATGACGAGCTGCTCGAATTCCACGCGGCCGAACCGATATCGCATCATGGCCTCGACGACTCCCAAAACCTCGCCAATTCTGGCCTGCCGGCGCCGAATCCGGTGACTGGCGTGAGCCGCTGCAGTGAAGCCCGCGACCAGGGTGCCGTCCAGGTCGAAGAATGCGCCGATCTCAGGTCCGGCCGGGCTTGCCCCGATCTCGGCGATGGCATCGTCCAGGAGCCTTGGCGTCATCGTTCTACCGTTTCGCCGTGATGTATTGGGAATGCATGATGCTGTCGATGCGAAGGTCCACTTCGGCTGGTGTGCGGCCATAAGCCGCCTGCAGCTCAGGGTTGCTGCGGACCGGGTCGACCGCCCACCCGTGGTCGGCCAACCAGTCCGCCGGGTTGGTTTTGTCCTCGCCGTAGGTCAATGCAGAAAAGTCAACTTCGCCGGACATGTTGACGCCGGGGTGGGTCGCTTCCAAAGCGGAAAGTTGCGCTTGGTCGAGACGCGAACCAAGGGCACCGATCCCAACTCGGCTACCCGCCGCGGACAGCTCGTGGATGCGCTCGAAGAGCGCATCTTGCGCTGCACCCGTCAGGTAGGGCAGTACGCCCTCCACCGACCAGGCGGTGCGTTGCCCCGGTTCTAATCCTGCTTCCTGCAACGGAATTGTCCAGTCGTCGCGCAAGTCTGCTGCAACGCTTATGCGGCGTGCGGCCGGTTTCGCGCCATGCTGGGCGAGCACCTGCTCTTTGAATTCAAGGACTTGCGATTGGTCGACCTCGAAAACTGTTGTTCCGGTAGGCCATCCGAGCCGGTACGCTCGCGAGTCCAAGCCGGCGGCAATGATCACTGCCTGCCGTATGCCCTCAGCTACAGCGGACAGAAAGAATTCGTCGAAAAACCGGGTTTGTACGCCGTACAGCCGTGGGAAGGCTGTCGCATCCTCGGAGGTCGCCGGATTGTCCAGCAGACCGGTCAAATACGGATCGGCCGAGGCGGTAATGAAATGCTGCGCATACTCATCTCGTGCGAGCGGCTCCGCACTCACGGCATGCACGGCTCGCCAGCCGGCCACCAGCAACGCGGTGTAGCCCACGCTGCTCAGAATGTCCCACTGGTCGTTGTCGGAACGAAGCCACTTCTTCTCGTCGGGCGCTGTCATCTTTCCACCGTACGAAACAGATAAGACCCGACCGTAATGACGCGGTCGTCGGCTCCTTCGTCGTGCATGAGTGCACGCACCGCCACCATTCCGTCTGCCCCGTCGATGGGTTCGGCCTCGATGCGGAAAGGGCCCAGTTTGCCGCGCGCAACAAACATCACGTGAGACGAAATGCCTTGCAGCTGATCAGTGCCCGCGACAGCAGCGGCCGGTTCCAAGGCCGCTGTTTCCAACACGACGAACTGCGGTCCGAGATGTAGTGCGGCGTCGGGTGATGCCACATCGGCGGCGAGTTCGGGCAGTGCCCAGTGGCCGTCGGATCGACGGTTTCCGCCGAAGACCTGCCACAGCGGCGGCAAATCAGGCGAGTCGACTACCTCGATGGGTTCGACGGGCATCCGCTGGAGTCCCTCCGGCGGCGTGCCGATGCTGATGCCCTGACCTTCGGTGAGCGCCAGCACCCGGGCCGGGC
>NZ_DASRBZ010000554.1:0-7610 GCF_035653355.1 Mycobacterium sp.
GCCGCCATGGTCGCCGCGGAGGGGTTGGTCCGGTTGCCGGAGCGTAGCTGTGAGAGATACGGAGCCGACATCGTGATGCCCTCTGCCTTGAGCGCCGCGATCACCTCGGCCGACGTATGCGGCCCGCGACCGGGCGGATACACCGTGTCGAACAGGCGGTTCAGGCGGGCAGCGAACGTCGTGCTCATCGATATGACCTCCAGCGGGCTGCAAGAAAGAACGACTCATCCATGTATTTGCTGAACATCGTAGCGACAGTTATGGCCGCGGCCAAGTGCAAACCCGTCCGCAATTGATGTCCACGGCCGCCGCGGCGATTGCGAGCGCCGCTGAACGAGAACACGCGGTTCACGAGCCGTATACACACTATGCACCAAGGAAAATTATGGCGCGCAGTGCGGCCACTGGTTCAGCCGCATTGGTGGGCGGTCGCCGTCATCGGCGCGTCACCCGTCGCCCGGCAACGAGCCGACTACGAAGATCGATTCAAAAGCCAATTTGCTGTCGGCTGCCGTCGCTTGGTCGGCGGAGCACCGTCGAGCGGGATTGCGCCGGCTTCGCGAGCTTCTGTCGGGGCGGCCGTCGTGGAGGAGGAGACGCCCGGGCGCGCGGTGTCAGCCGACGGGCGGCCACGGTCCCCGGAGTTGGGCAGCGGCTCGCGGCGGCGGGCGACGCGCAGGGTTGCCAGGAGCGCCGCGACTGCCATCACCGCTGCGATCGCCGCGACAGCCACCCAGCGCCAGCCCAGCGCACCGTCGAACAGCATCCACAGCCCGAACGCAAGGAACAGCAGTCCGGCCAAAACGTGCAGGAGCCGTACCGGCATGCGGCGGTGCAGCAAAATCCCCGCCACAATGGCCAGACCATTGGCCGCCACCATGGCAACCGTGGTGCCGATCCACACGCCGACCCAGTTGTGATCGCTGGCCAGCGTGATGGTGGCCAGCGTGGTCTTGTCGCTGAGTTCGGCCAGAACGATGGACGACACCACGGCCAGCAGCGCGAAGCGCGGTCTGCGGACCTGGGCAACACCGTCGTCGCCGGTTTTCGCCTCGCGCCACGTCCATACCGCGAAGATCAAGAAGGCAACCGCTGATGCCAACGCCATCGGCCGCGCCGGTAGCGTCATACCCAGCGAATGCCCGATTGCTACTGAAACCCCGTGCACCACGATCGAGGCGATCGCCACTCCGGTCAGCACCAGCCACCAGCGGTAGCGCAGCGAATAGGTGATCGTGATCAGTTGCGAGCGGTCGCCGAGCTCGGCGACGAAAACGACCCAGAAGCTCAAAATCGAGGCTGCGAGCATGTGGCGACCTTTCGACGCGGCGTTCGACGATCGACTCGCGTCGTTCGTCGAACTTCGGGTCGAAGGTCTCGCCCACCGTCCGCTTGGGAACGGTTCGCCGGCCGGGCTGTTCGCCAGTGTGTCGACTCGACGATTCGGGGCTACTCCCCTTCGCTAACGATCCCAGGCTAGCGGCTGCAAAAGAGGTCCGCCAGTGCAGTGGTCAAGTTCGGGTGGCCGTATTTGCCGATTCGGCAAGCGCCTCTTTCCAATTAGCGCGCGCTATATTGCGCGTTGGCTCGGCGACCGCTTTGTTATGGACTTGTGCAGCCAAATCACTTACGCCGCAAGCAGCATCGCCAGAATCGCGGTGTCAGGATGGCTGATCGGGTCGACGCCGACACGGCTCACCATTGACGTGACCGTGCCGTCGGCTTCTGCCTCGACCCAGGCCGCACGGTGCTCTAGTCCCAGATACGGCAATCCCGGCAGGAGTACGCATCCCGATGCCGCCCCGCTGCATTCCGGCAACGACGGTGTGGTCTCTGACGGCGGATGCAACATCATCAGCGCAGGCGGCTGGTGGTCAGCGAAATGCCCTGGCGCGATGGCAGATTCACCAACCACCGGTCCTTCGGCCACCACCAAGCCCACGGTACCTGGCTCAGGAGACTCGGGTAATTCCTCGCGAGCACCGAAAACCGTTGTGGTGGAAAGCAATCCAGGCAACGAGGCTACCCGGACAGCAACCATAAGAAGCTGGGCCCACTCCTTCGTCGAATCCGGCCACCGACCAGAGATCACGAATCCCTTCAGCGAACCGCGGGAGTGGAAGGGGGCCACTTCGATGGCCCGGCCTGACCCAGTTTCCATTTCGGCCTCCGCGATACCTCCGCCTTCGGGACAACACGTCGGTGGGTCGATGAGCAAAGCATGCGACAGCAAGCGTGTACCCGCAAGCCGACACGGCTAATCAACGACGGTTGTGCAAAAACAAGGGGCGCCGCGCGTTTGGCGCGACGCCCCTGTGTCGTCGGTGGTATCGGGTTCCCTGGCCGTCGAGCTCAGCCGGCGATCAGGCCCTTGGTCTTCGAAGTCGCAGCCGCATAGCGGGCCTGGACGTCTTCCCAGTTGACCACGTTCCAGAACGCTTTGGCGAAGTCGGGCTTGACGTTCTTGTACTGCAGGTAGAAGGCGTGTTCCCACATGTCGAGCACCAGCAGCGGGACGATCCCGAGCGGGAAGTTCGCCTGGTGGTCGTAGACCTGGAATACCAACAGGTTGCTGCCCAGGCTGTCCCAGCCGAGTGCCGCCCATCCCGACCCCTGCACGGTGGTGGCAGCGGCGGTGAACTGGGCGCGGAACTTGTCGAACGACCCGAACGCGTCGTCGATGGCGGCGGCCAGTTCGCCGGTTGGCTTGTCACCACCGTTGGGGGACAGGTTCTTCCACCACAGGCAGTGGTTGACGTGCCCGGCCAGGTTGAAAGCCAGACTCTTCTCGTGCCCGACGATCGCGGAATGGTCGTCTTTGGCGCGCGCCTCTTCCAGCTTTGCCAGGGCGTCGTTGGCGCCTTTGACGTACGTCGCGTGGTGCTTGCTGTGGTGAAGCTCGTTGATCTGACCGGAGATGTGCGGCTCCAGCGCTCCGTAGTCCCAGTCCAAATCGGGCAAGGTGTATTCAGCCACTCCGATTCCTTCCTTGATCGTCGGTGATCGCTTGTGACGTCTTGCTTGCAGGTTTCCCGCCACGCGGCGGCCTAAGCGTAATCAACCCTGCTCCATGAGCGGGCACACCGCAACAACGAGTCCTGAGGAGTGCTGCCGATGTCCGGAATCGCCGCGACGTCAGACCAAAACGATGACGGCCAGGATCGCCAACAACACCAAAGCGATCAGCCCGGCGCGCACACCGGCCAAGAGGTAGGAACGACTACACGTCGATGAGCCCGGATACCACTGCGGCGATGACGCCGATCGGGGTCCGAGTGGTTGCGTCGTCATCGAGTGCCCCTGGCCTGCACCTAAACCGCCCCCAGTGAGATGAGTCACACAACTGATCTGGTGATCGCGATCATAGCGTCTTACGAAGCAGCAGAAAAATTGAACCGATAACCGCTGGCTGACCCCGGTGTTCACCCGGGTGCGCCGGATGATTGGCGCGGCACTTGGTGCGCAGTTGGCGCAGATGCTGCGCGACCGGTCGTCGGCCGGAGGGGAGGGATGCTTAGCGCGCCAACTTATTTCGCTCGGCGGGCGCGAGCCCTTTGGATGGGTGGCTCCGTGAGTGCCGCCTTATCCACAGCGACGGGCAGAAAGGCTATTTGACACTGCATTAACAATGCCGACATCTGGCACTGGTTGTGGATAAGCCTGTGGAAATTGTGGATAGCCGTAGATAGCTGGGAGTGTGCTGGACGGTTCGAATCCGCCGCGGTCTGTCCGGACCCGCGGCGTCGCCGCGCTTAAGCTGGTGCCGTGATCCAGGTGTGCTCCGGCTGCGGCACCCGCTGGAACGTCCGTGATCGCCAGCGGGTGTGGTGTCCGCGCTGCCGCGGAACGCTGCAAGCACCGGTGCCGCACCCCGACCCGCGGTGGAGCGCACAGCCAACCAGCAAGCCCGGCATTGCACAGCGCACACCGCCGCGGCTGCCGCCAGGCTTCCGGTGGATAGCAGTGCGGCCGGGTCCACCGCCACCGCCGCGACCACGCCGCCGGCCGCTGGGGCCCACCCCGCGGTACACGGCGATACCGCGGTGGGGACTGGTCGACCGCGTCGATGCCGCCGCCGGTCAGACTGTCGCGCCGCAGGCGGGACCGACGGCCGCGAGGGTGCGCGCAACGCTATTGATGACCATCGTGGTGCTGGCCATCGCGGCGCTGGTGCACGTCGTCCGCTACGTCCTGCTGATCATCAACCGCAGCACACTGTTGAACCCTGTGGTGGCTGCGGCGGCGCTCTGGCTGGGGGTACTGGCCAGCTTGGCGGCGATCGTCGCCGTGCTCACCTGCGCCGTGGTGTTGGTCCAGTGGTTGATCGCCCGGCGGGCCGCGGCGTTTGGCCATCTGCGTCGGCCCGAACCGCGGTCTATCCGGACGATGTGGGCGGGCTGCCTGGTGCCGCTGGTGAACTTGGTGTGGGCGCCGGTGTACGTGATCGAGCTGGCGACCGTCGAAGATCACTATGCGCGGCTGCGTAAACCCATCCTGGTGTGGTGGGCAGTGTGGATCGTCAGCACCGCGGTATCGCTGTGGGCCATCGCGACCAGCGGTGCCCATGACGCACAAGGCATCGCCAACAACACGGTCACGACGGTGTTCGCGTATCTGCTGGCGGCGGCTGTCGTGGCCGCGATCGGCAGAGTCTTCGAGGAATTCGACCGCAAACCCGTCGAACGGCCCGCGCATCGCTGGCTCGTCGTCGGCGAGGAGGGAAAAGCCGTCGCAGCGACATCGGCCGTTCCTGTTGAGTCTGAGGGCCAGGAACCGGCAGCATAGTGCTATGACGTGGGCCGAGCAGGTGCTCACCGGGCACCCCTTCGTGGTGGCGCATCGAGGCGCATCGGCAGCTCGGCCCGAACATACCTTGGCTGCATACGATCTGGCGCTCAAGGAAGGCGCCGACGGGGTCGAATGCGACGTGCGGCTCACCCGCGACGGCCATCTGGTGTGCGTGCACGACCGACGGCTGGATCGCACATCGACCGGGGTGGGCATCGTCAGCACGATGACGCTCGCGGAGCTTCGGGAGCTGGAATTCGGCGCGTGGCATGGCAGTTGGCGGCCGGACGGCGCCCACGGCGATACCGGTCTGTTGACGCTGGATGCGTTAGTGGCGCTGGTGTTGGACTGGAACCGGCCGGTCAAGATCTTCATCGAGACCAAGCATCCCGTTCGGTATGGCGCGTTGGTGGAAAGCAAGGTGCTGGCGTTGCTGCAACGCTTCGGCATCGCGACACCCGCTTCTGCTGACCGATCGCGCGCCGTGCTCATGTCCTTTTCAGGGATGGCGCTGTGGCGTATCCGGCGAGCAGCGCCGTTGTTGCCCACGGTGTTGCTCAGCCGGGGCTACCGGTATCTGGGCGGGCCGACAGCCAGCACGGTCGGGGCCACCGCGGTCGGGCCGTCGATCGCAACGCTTCGTGAGCACCCCGAACTCGTGGACCGCGCCGCCGCCCAGGGTCGAGCGCTGTACTGCTGGAATGTCGACCACTTCGAGGACGTCCAGTTCTGCCGCGATATCGGGGTGGCGTGGATCGCCACGCATCACCCGGGCCGCGCCAAGTCGTGGTTGCAGAACGGACTGACCGGCGCCGGCTACGACTAGAGGCGGCCGCCAGCCACCCGGGGCGCCGCCGAATCGGTGGACGGCGTTGACACCTCACGGGCGACGAAGTTCTCGAGCTCGAACAGGTTGTCGCCGGCGCGGCGGGCCACCCGCAGCAAGGTCGTCATCAGCGCCACTTCCTCGACCTGCTCTTTGAGGAACCATGCCATGAACTGCTCGCCGAGGTAGTCACCTTCGTCGCGAGCGACGGCGGCCAGCCTGCTGACCTGCTCGGTGACGGCACGCTCCTGGTCCAGCGCTAACGCCAGCGCGTCCGTCGCCGCGTCGAACTGGTTACGGACGGCGCCGACACCGGGAATCTCCACATCGACGTCGCGGTCGAGCAGATATGCCACCAGCATCATGGCGTGGTTTCGCTCGTCGACCGCCTGGCGGTAGAAGTGTTTCGCCAGCTGTGGCAGGGCGGCCTCGTCGAAATAGACCGCGATCGCAATATATTGCTGGGCCGCGGTGAATTCGTTGTAGATCTGCTCCTGCAATAATGAGTGGAATTTGGTCTTATGCAATTCCCGGTCCGTCATGGACGTCACGCTACCGCAGCTCAGAGGCCATGTCATGCAAGGTAACACTTACTGAGGCCAGGTTTTCCTAAGTAAAGCAAGGCTTATTAATAGGAGCAAATTCTGATTTAAGCGAGGAAATGGTCTGGTTTTTACGATGCACCCTCAAGCGCAGAAGAGGGCAGCGCCGAGTCGGACGCCAGCGCGTCGAACAACTGGCGGGCCGCGTCGTGGTTCCACACCACCACCGAGCCCGCATCGCTGCCGGTGAACTCGCCGATCGGCACGGTCAGCATGGTGGTGGAACTGTGCAGCGCCCAGCCCAGCCGCGCCAAGTCCCAGATGTGGTCTGTCTGGTTGACGGTCAGGGCGCCGGCCGCGGCGTGCGGCACCGCATACCACCGCCACGGGTTGAGCCACACCCCCGGCGTGGCGGCGCGGTGCAGCAACGCCGACATGAACTCCCGTTGGTGGACCATCCGGTCGAGGTCGGCGCGCGGCGTTGCCCTGGTTCGCACATAGCCGAGGGCATCGCGGCCGTGGAGCCGCTGGCATCCGGGCGGCAGATTGATCCCGGCCAGCGGATCGCTGATCGCGGCGGTCGGGCAGATCGTGACACCGCCGAGCGCGTCGACCACGCCGGCGAACCCTGTGAACCCGATTTCGGCGTAGTGGTCCAGCCGCAGTCCGGTGGCCTGCTCGACGGTCTGCGCCAGCAGGGGGGCGCCACCCATTGCGAACGCTGCGTTGATCTTGTCGCCGCCGTAGCCGGGAATCGGCACATAGGAATCGCGGGGGATCGACACCATCGTGGTGGGGGCGCTTGACCCGAATGCAGGCAGATGCACCAGAAGGATCGTGTCGGTGCGCCCGTTGCCGATGTCGCCGCCGGTGTTCAAGGCCTGCTGCTGCTCGGGCGTGAGCCCCTGGCGGCTGTCCGAACCGACCAGCAGCCATGTCGTACCCCGGCCGGCTGCCGGTCGACCGGGGTAGTCGGCCAGCACCGGGCTGCGGTGCAGTGAGGTGTCCATCCATAGCGCTCCGCCGAGTAGGCCCGCGGTGGCCAGCAGCACCGCGATCAGCACAGTCAGCGCGGCGATTCGGCCCCAAGGCCGCTTGCGCTTCGGTTTGCGGGGGCGGCTCGGCGGTGGCGGCGGTGGGGGAGCGGGACGACGCAGGGGTGCCGTGGTGTCGGCCGCTGTCGCCGGCGGGCGGTGGATGACGGGAGGTTGGCGTGGCGCGGCCACGGGCGTCTGGCGGGCCGGCGGGGCGGGACGCTGGGACGATGGCGGGGTATAGCGGGGGTCGCGCCGGATCACCTGGGACGGCTCCGGCGGCGGGAACCGTCGGGCATCGGGTGATCGGTCGCCGTTCACCCGGATAACCTACGCGGCGTTGTCAGCGCAGCCATCCGAGATGGTGCGCGAGCAGTACGTAGCCGACGAACGCCGCGGTGTCGATGAGGCCGTGGGCGA
>NZ_DASRBZ010000555.1:0-2857 GCF_035653355.1 Mycobacterium sp.
AAGGCGGCGTCTATGTCGGCGCGGATGCGCTCCAGGGGGGATACTCGTGGGGACACGGGTGTGGGTTTCCTTTCTGTGCTTGTCAGGCTCTGAAAGGAACCTACGCCCGTCGTCTATTTACACCGCGGACTGGACGCCACCCCGACCCGTGGCATCTTCGCGAGGGCTCTCGACGACTGTCAGCGAGGCAGCGTTCGATAGTTGACCTGTCTTGCCCTGCAGGCCCCGCGGACTCCGGGACTGTCGTCTCGCTCTGACACGAGCAGGAAGGCGCTGAGCGCTATGGCTGCGGCGACGGCTTCAGAGCCGAGGGTAGACAGACCGGAGTGCTCGGCTACCAGCACTCCCATACGCCAGGCGAGTTCACGCATCGGGACGATGACGAAGTCTTCGGGCAGTGCCACCAGACTTGCGACAATCGCCTGGCGTTCCGCCGGCTCCCAGCTGCCGAGGAGCGCGCCGGCCCTCGAGCCGGCCGCGCTCTTGCACAGCCGGGCGTACCACAGGTTTGTGGTTGCCCGATCGTGGTTACCGACGGCTCGGCGCAGCGCCCGGTCGGGACCGACCATCCAGTCTCGGAGCAGATGGTCGTCCAGTAGGACGGTCACTAGCTCACCAGGTCGGGATCGTCCTCGGCCGCCACCGCGGCATAGTGGTCTTCGGCGGGCACCACGCGATCCAGGAGGCGACCCGCTTCGCCCACCGGAACGGTGAGCACTCCAAACCCCAGGTCGATCACCTCGACGAAGCCGCCGTCGTCGAGCTGCCATCTGTGCCGCACTGCCGCGGGGAGCGACATCTGTCCGGAGGTCGACACCTTGAACGTCTCGGTCTTGGCCACTCAATCCTCCATTTGGTGATTCGCTGATCCTACCAAGTATCGGCGGACAGCGGATGCACCGCACCGTCTCGGCTGCGTGCGCACCCGACAGGTGAGGCGGCAGGCCGCGCCGAGTTGCCTGGTCGAGACCCACGGTGTCGATAGGGGCCGGCGCGGGTGGCCACCAACCCCGCCCCCGAGCCGTCGATCAAGCGCGCTCCGGCAAGGACGACGGCATCATCCAAGGGGTCCACTGCCGACTCGGACCTATTGCGTGCTTGCCGTGCCGATAGGTGCGGTGGAGGGGCTGTTCTTCGCGTCGCAGTTCCGAGACAATGATCGTGAACCGGTAACTGGCACCCCTGCGTGCACTGGTGAGTCTGGTCCGCGCGGGACGCCTATTGTCCCGACATGTCCGTGGGGGTGCGACTGGCCGATCTGGCGCCTCGGGTGTGGTGGCGCCTCCGACGGCACAAGACGCGAGGTGCTCGTGTGGTCCTGATTCCAGGCGACGGGACGTTCTGTCTTGTCCGTCACCCCTACGAGCGGGTCTGATAGCCGATATGGGCAGGTACCTCATCAACCGGAATTACGCCCGCCTCTGGTACGGGCAGGCGGTATCCACTGTCGGCGACTACGTCTTCGACACGACACTCGTTCTGTGGATTGCCACTGTGTTGGCTAGGGGCCGATCGTGGGCGCCAGCCGCGGTCAGCGGTGTGCTGCTATCAGTCGGGTCAGCGACCCTGATCGTAGGGCCGGTCGCCGGAGTGTTCGTGGACAGGTGGAACCGGAAGCTGACGATGCTCCACTCCGAACTGATCCGGGCGGGGCTGGTCGTCGTGCTGTTGGCGCTGTCGATTGTCCCGGCCCGGGATCTGCCCACTGGAGTGTTGCTGGCGTGTGTGTATGCGATTGTCTTCGCAGTCAACGCGGTCGGCCAGTTCTTCTCACCAGCCCGGTTTGCCACCATCGGTGAGATTGTTCCGGGGGACGTCGACCGGGCCCGCGCCGCCGGTATCGGCCAAGCGACCACCGCCGTCGCCGCCATCATCGGCCCGCCCCTGGCGGCCCCCTTGCTGTTTGGCTTCGGGGTGCACTGGGCGATGCTGCTGAATGCGTTGTCCTACGTATGGTCGTACTTCGTGATCCGGTCTGTACCGGTGCCGGGGCGCCAACGAGCGGCGACGCGTTCTGGCCCAGCTGCGCTACGGCGGGAATTCGTGGTGGGCCTCCACTACTTCGCTAGGAGCCGGATACTCGTCTCACTGCTAACCGTCGCAGTCATCGCCCAAGGCGGCACGGGGGCGCTGAACACACTGAACGTGTTCTTCACTACCGAGAACTTGCACGCGTCGGCCCACGAGTACGGGCTTCTCTCCATGGCGTTCGGTGCTGGCGCCGTCATCGGCGCCCTGCTGGCAGGCCGGGTTGTCCGTTGGGTTGGAGCGCGGACAGCCACCTGGTCCGGCCTGATCGTCTCCGGCGGGTTCGTTTGCTTGTACTCCCGACAGACGGTCTTCGCTCCGGGCATCGTCGTGCTGATGTTGCTAGCGATCCCGGTTGCCATGATGAACACGGCGATTACGCCGCTGTTGCTGCGGGCGGCACCGCCTGAGATGCTGGGCCGCGTCGTCGCTGTCTTCAACCCGATCAACGAACTTGCTTCGATGCTGTCGGTTGTGATCGCAGGCTGGCTGGCCAGCACTGCGCTGCACAACTTCAGGGGCAGCGTGGGCGGTATGCACTTAGGTCCCATAGATGCCATCTTCGCGGGCGCCGGAGTCCTGATCGGCTTGGCAGGTTGCTACGCCTACCTCGCACTTCCGCGCGAAGGCGCAGTCGGGGTTCCGGTGGAGGGGGCCGCTTGACAATGGTGGGCACGATGACCAAGTCCCTGCTCGCCCATCCGCTCAGGTAGGTCGATCGGGCCGAATCGGACGCCTACCGATGTCGATATGGGAACGGGCCCGTCGCACGCCACCGGCAGCTACCCGCGAGGCCAGAATTACTACCCTCCGGGATGTGAGCGCCTCG
>NZ_DASRBZ010000556.1:0-6436 GCF_035653355.1 Mycobacterium sp.
GAGACCATAGGAGGACAAGACCTCGATCACCGGCGCCGCCGCGGCCCGCGTAGCGGCGGTGTACTCGGGGTCGTCGCCGCCCGGCGGCATCCGGGTGAATGCCGCGTACCGGCCGGGGTGGTGATGGGCATAGCTGCGGTAGGCGCTGGCCATCACCAGCACCGCGTCGTCACGGGCCCGGCCCTCGCCCACTCGGTTCAGCATCGTGATGATGTCGTCGATGACCCGCATGCGCACCGTGCGGCGCAAGTCCTCCAGGCTGTCGACATGGTTGTACAGCGACGGGCCCTTGGTTCCGAGCTGGGTTGCCAGCGCGTTGATGGTCAGCGCGTCCCAGCCTTCGCGGTCCAGGAAAGTCAGCGCGGCGTTGACGATGATTTCGCGGCTCAGCTTGGCCGGGCGCGCCGGAGTCCTTCCCGCGGCACGCGGGCGGGTGCCCGCTGACGGGGGGTGTTCCGGCTGAGCTGCCATGCGATCGCCCTTCGGGTCGGGTCACCGTCTCGATGATCCAAGGTCAGCAAAGAACTCTAGTTGACGCAGTTGTAAGACGGCTGCATCCGTTGTCGAGCGGCGCCGCGGATGCTTGCGTCAAATGGACGAAGTCACCCATCGCGCAACGGGGTGCACGTAGGCTCAGGCGGTCAGAGCACATGCCGTGGCGAGAGGGGCTCGGGGTGAACTGGAGAACCGTCAGCGGCGCGCTGGCTATCTGCGCCGTCGCCATCCCGGCCGCGCTGGCCGTCAGCGCACCGCCCGCCCACGCCAAAAACGGCGATACTCACGTCACCGGGCAGGGCGTCAATCAGACCGTGGACTGCAATGATTCGACGCTGCTCGTCGACGGCACCTCTAATACCGTCAACGCGTTGGGAACGTGCTGGGCGGTGACGATGATGGGCTCGGGTAACACCGTCATCGCCGACACGGTCGTCAACGACATCACGGTCTACGGCTGGGACGAAACGGTGTACTACCACAACGGCGAGCCGGTTATCTGGGACCGGGGCCGGGAACTGGGCATGCCCAACCGCATCGGCAAGGTGCCGGCGTGAACGCCAACATCCATTGACCAGTTGACGAATCGAGGAAGAATGCGCACCTTCCCGAGATTTGCAGCGGCAGCGTTCATTTCGGCGCTGTCGATCGTGTTGCCGGTTGCCGGGCTGGCCGGCTGCGGCCAAAAGAACAACACCGGGAACCCGTCGACCACGACTAGCAGCGCGGGAAGTTCCACCGCCCAGTTCCAAGTCGGCAACACGCTCAACTACGGATCTTTCGGGACTACCACCGACCTCGACTGTGGGGACGGTAAATCGCTCAACGTCGGCGGCTCCAACAACACGCTGACCATCAAGGGCACCTGCTCGTCGGTGAGCATCGGCGGCGCCGACAACAAGATCACCTTCGACAAGGTCGACAAACTGCTCAGCGTCGTCGGCCTCAACAACACCGTCACCTACCACAACGGTGACCCGAAGGTGGAAAACCTCGGCTCGGGCAACACGATCAACAAAGGCTAACCAACCGCTGGCGCGCCGTGGCGGCCGGCGCCGGCGGCGAAGCGTCCCGCTCCTTCCATGGCCTCTGCGGAAACCCGGGAAATGCTAGCGAATTCGAAGTCGAGCGCCTCGGCCTCCGGCACGCCCCACTGATGCAGTGCCGATAGCCGATCCGAGCGCATGCACTGTTGCGGCAGCGCAGCCAGTTCAGCGGCCAGTTCTTCAGCGGCTTGGCGCGCTTGACCTTTGGGCACAACGCGATTCGCGAGGCCGACCGCCAACGCTTCGTCGGCCTTGACGCCGCGGCCGGTCAGGATCATGTCCATCGCGCGACTATGACCAATGAGCCGCGGCAGCCGAACCGTCCCGCCGTCGATCAGCGGGACACCCCAACGTCGGCAGAACACCCCGAACACCGCGTCTTCTTCGGCCACTCGCAGGTCGCACCACAGTGCGAGTTCTAGACCACCGGCGACCGCATAACCGCTGACCGCGGCGATCACCGGTTTGGACAACACCATCCGCGTCGGCCCCATCGGGCCAGGCCCGGTGCGGTGCACCGCGTTAGCCTCCTGTGTGCCGAAAGCCTTCAAATCGGCTCCAGCGCAGAACGTTCCGCCCTCTCCCCACAACACCGCCACCGAAGCGTCGTCGTCGCGGTCGAACTGCTCGAACGCGGCGAACAACGCGGCAGCCGTCGGACCGTTGACGGCATTGCGGGCCTGCGGGCGGTTCAAGATCACCGTGGTCACCGGGCCGGTGTGCTCTACGCGTACCTCTTCAGTCATGGCGCCTCCACAAGTTGGGATTGATCGCGCCGCCTGATCAATTCGGCGGCGAAGTCGTTGTAGGTGGCTCGCAGTCGGGGTCCTGGCCAGTCGGCGGGCAGCAGCTCGTTCGGCAACACCGGATCGGTCAGCAGGTGGCGCACCATGGCCGCGGCCACCATGAACCGGCCGGGAATATCTGACGCGGCAGCCATCTCGTCGAGCAGGCGGTGCCCAGCCCGTGTCCACCCGCGCAGGTCCCACAGCTGCGCGGCGAGCTCAGCGGGGGCATCGTCGCGAGCCTTGAGAATCCTCACCCGAGCTTGAACCTCGGAGTCCAGCACTAGCTCGAGGTTGTCGGGGCGTAGCCACACCCCTTCGCGGAGTTCGCCGAAGCGCTTGTCTTGCATGGTTATTCGTAGCGAGGCCCGGGTACGTGCGTCGGTTCCTACGGTGGTGACGATAACGGTGGTCCAGTACCCGCGCCACGGCCGAACCCGTGGGCTGATGGCCTCGTCCTGGCGCCGCTGGCGGGCCAGCAGCCGATCGGAGAGTCGGTAGCCGTCAGCGGACCGAACCAGGTCGCCGGCGCTGACCATCCGGGTCAGTGCGACCCGCAGTGTGGTCTCCTTGATACCGAAGTCACTGGTCAGCTTTATTAATTCGGCCGCGGTGGCCCAGGCGGGATGGGCACCCAGCAACACAGACAGCACCACTGAGCGGGCTGTCATGCGAGCCAACCCTTCCGGCATCGGCTACACCCCGGAAGCTTTGCGGCCGTAATCGCCGAACGGCTCGTCGCGGTGACGCACCGCATCGCGGAAGCCGTGTTCGACGGCGTCGGCGACAAACGCGTGGCCTTCAGGTGTGTGCCGCGCGATGCCGTCGAACACTGTGCTGACCATCCTGCTGGTCGCCACACCCTGTTGCAGCAGCGCCGAATTCAGCGCGAGCTTGACCATGATCAGCTGGTTGACCGGCACTGCAGCGATGCGCTGTACCAGCCGCTCGGTGCGCTCGTCGAGCTCGTCGGGTGCGGGCGCCTCGACGGCCAAACCCCATTCCGCGGCCTGCTCGCCGGTGATGCAATCCCCGGTCAGCAGAAGGCGTTTGGCCCGCTGATCGCCGAGCCGGTGTGCCCACATGCCGGCCGCCGGAACGCCCCACACCCTGGTCGGGGGGTAGCCGATCTTGGCGTCGGCGGCGGCGATGATCTGATCGGCGTGCAGTGCGATGTCGGTGCCGCCGGCCACGCAGTAGCCGTGGATCTTGACCACGGTCGGCTTGTCGGCGTGCAACAGGCTGGAAAACCCGCGCACGAACCGGCTCATCATCTGGTAGTCGATCATTGGGTCCCACGGCTGGTCCGGCAGGTGGTTGATCGCCTGCGTCTTGCCGTCGAGCACGGTCCCCTTGTATGCGCTGCCGCCGCCGGCCGAGGCGGTCCGGTCGGCGTAGGCGCTCAGATCAAAGCCCGCGCAGAACCCTTCGCCGCGGCCGGAGACCAAGATAACGTGGACGTTGGGATCGAGGTCGGCGCGCTCGACCAACGCCGACAGCTCCAGCGGGGTATCGGCGATGATCGCGTTGCCCTTTTCCGGCCGGTTGAAGGTGATTCGCGCAACCCGATCGGTGACCTCGTAGGTCATTGTCTTCAGGTTGTCGAAGTCGACCGGCCTGATCGCGTGTGTCATCCTTTGACCAGCGCCCGCTCGAGGATCGGTGCGAGGTCGAGACCCGTGGGCAGGGTTCCGAATGCACCGCCCCACTGGCCGTCGAGGCGGGTGGCCAGGAACGCCTCGGCGACGGCGGGATGTCCGTGGCGCACCAACAGCGAACCCTGCAGCGCGAGGCTGATGTGCTCGGCGATACTGCGGGCGCGGTATTGGATTGTTTCGTAATCGCCGAGCTGTGGCTTGAGCTGCTCAACGTAGGCGTCCAACCGCCCGTCGTGCCCGGCGGTCTTGGCCAGCTCTGCGAACAGCACGTCGACGCATTCAGGTCGAGTTGCCATGGCGCGCAAGGTATCCAGGGCGCTGACGTTGCCAGAGCCCTCCCAGATGCCCATCAGCGGCGCCTCGCGGTACAGCCGCGGCATGCCGGAGTCCTCGATATAGCCGTTGCCGCCCAGGCACTCCATCGCTTCGGCCGCGTGCGGGGTGGCGCGCTTGCACACCCAGTACTTACTGGCGGCCAATCCAATGCGCCGCAGCAGCGTTTCAGTTTCGTCGCCGCGCACTGCGCTGTCGGTGGCGCTGGCCATCCGCATCGCCACGATGGTGGCGGCCTCGGCTTCGATTGCCAAGTCGGCCAATACGTTTCGCATCAGCGGCTGGTCGATCAGGTAGGCGCCGAACGCCTTGCGGTGCTGCGCGTGGTGGATGGCGCGAGTGACGCCGGTGCGCATGCTGGTGGCGCTGGCCAGCGTGCAGTCCAGCCGGGTCAGGTTGACCATCTCGATGATGGTCGGCACGCCGCGGCCCTCCTCGCCGACCAGCCACGCGGTGGCACCGTCGTACTCGACCTCGCTGGAGGCGTTGGCGTGGTTGCCGAGCTTATCCTTGAGCCGCTGCAAGAACATTCGGTTGCGGGTGCCGTCGGGCAATACCCGCGGCAGCAGGAAACACGACAGCCCGCCGGGCGCCTGAGCGAGCACAAGAAAGATGTCGCACATCGGTGCCGAGGTGAACCACTTGTGACCGGTCAGGCTGTAGCTGCCGTCGGCGTTGCGGGTGGCCTGGGTGGTGCCGGCCCGCACGTCGGAGCCGCCCTGCTTTTCGGTCATCGACATGCCCGCGGTGATACCGGCTTTCGCGGTGGGGACGGTGAGCTCGGGGTCGTATTCGCGGCTGGTCAGCAGCGGCTCGTAGATGGCTGCCAGTTCGGGATTGTTGCGCAGCGCCGGGACGACGGCATAAGTCATCGAAATGGGACACATATGACCGGGTTCGACGTTCCACACGCCGGTCTTGGCGGCGCGGACGACGTGTGCGCCCGGCCTGTCGTCCGCCCACGGCGCAGCGTGCAGGCCGTGTTGGATCGCCGTGCGCATCAGCTCGTGGTAGGCGGGGTCGTATTCCACCTCGTCGATGCGGTGCCCGTAGCGGTCGTGGGTGTGCAGGATCGGGCGGTTGCGGTCGGCAAGCTCACCCCAGCGCTGCGCTTCACGGCTGGCCGAAACGGCGCCGAGTTCGGTGACTTCGTCGAGGCCCCACTGTCCACCTTCGCGGATCAGCGCCTCGACCAGCACCGGGGACGACGCGGGGTTGTAGTTCTCCAGCGGCGGAACCTGGTTGGTGACGACATGGGTATCTGGCATGCGTTCAGTGTTACATTTTGCCGACAACCGCACAAGAGACGTAATACCGGCTATCGGTGGTGGACAGCGAAAAACTGCCAGAACGTCTCGGTGGCGTTGAGCGCGTCCGACGGCGGGTCGAGGCCTAATGCGCGCTGCACCGCGGTGAATCCGCTGCCCGGCCATTGGTGGCCGGCGCCGTCGATGGTGATCAGGACGACGCTGCGGCCGTCTGGACAGTCGGCTGTCGACGTGGTCAGCGCTCCGCGGGTGTCGACGGCCGGCACCGCGCACCGGTCGACGTTGCGCCAGAACGCGTTGACGCCCGGGACCGGTGGACCGTTGATGCGTGCGGCGCCGTCGCCCTGGCCGCCGGTATAGCGGATGCGGGTGTCGGCTGTGCCGTGGATGTGCATGACCGATGCCGGACGGGGGGACCGGCAGGCGTCGAGCTGGGTAGCCGAGTCTGGGCCGATGGCGGCGAAGACGCCGGTGTTGCACGCCAGCGCGTAGGCCATCATGCCGCCGTTGCTGATACCGGTGGCATACACACGCGCAGCGTCGATGCCGATGTTGTGGCTAACGTCGCCGACAACCGCGGTGATGAAGCCGACGTCGTCGACACCCTCACGCGCGGGACGACCACAGCAGCCGCCGCCGGTGTTCCATGCGCGCCCGACTCCGTCGGGGTAAGCAACCACGAATTTCGCGCTATCAGCCAATTTGTCCCAGCTGTAAGCTTTTTCGGCCTGTTCAGCGCTGCCGAAGCCGCCGTGCAGCATGACGACCAGCGGGGCCGACGCCTTGAGGCCGGCCGGCTTGTACACGCGATATGACCGGTTCAAGCCGCCGACCTGAATCGTGTGCACGCT
>NZ_DASRBZ010000557.1:0-7634 GCF_035653355.1 Mycobacterium sp.
CATCTTCTGGATCATGGGCGCGGTCGGACGGCCGGTGGCGGGCAGACGTTACTGGTACTAGAGCGCTTAGGCGCTCTGCCGCGTCGCGGGGCTGTTCTCACAGCTAACCCATAGGATTGGCACAGCATCGGCTCATTCCTGTCCGGAGAGTGGGAAGCTGTGACGCAATCCAACACGTCGGCCGAGCGTGTCGTAATGCGCCGTGCCGACGGCAATCCGATCAGCGTGCTGGTGGTCGACGACGAAGCCGTTCTCGCCGAAATGGTGTCGATGGCACTGCGGTACGAGGGGTGGGACGTCACCACTGCCGGTGACGGATCCTCGGCGATTACTGTCGCGCGAAGCCATCGCCCCGACGTCGTGGTTCTCGATGTGATGCTGCCGGACATGAGCGGTCTGGACGTCCTGCGCAAGCTGCGCGAACAGAATCCACACCTGGCGGTGCTGTTGTTGACGGCGAAAGACGCAGTGGAAGACCGCATTGCCGGACTGACCGCCGGCGGCGACGACTACGTCACCAAACCGTTCAGCATCGAAGAAGTCGTGCTGCGGCTACGAGCGTTGTTGCGCCGCACTGGGGTGACGAGAGTGGACAGCGGTGCACAGATCGTGGTCGGCGACTTGGTGCTCGACGAGGACAGCCACGAGGTCACCCGCGGCGGCGATCCGATTGCGCTGACGTCCACCGAGTTCGAGCTTCTGCGGTTCATGATGCGCAACGCCAAGCGGGTGCTGAGCAAGGCGCAAATCCTGGACCGGGTGTGGAGTTACGACTTCGGCGGCCGCTCCAACATCGTCGAGCTCTACATCTCCTACCTGCGCAAGAAAATCGACAACGGGCGCGAGCCCATGATCCACACACTGCGCGGCGCCGGCTATGTCCTCAAGCCGGCCCGCTAGCACGCGACGAATCTGGTCGCTGCGGTTACGCCTGTTGGCCGGGCAGGTTGTCGTGCTGGCCCTGGTGTGTGTGGGAATTGGCGCGGTAACCGAGCTGGCGTTGTACCGCTATCTGGTGGGGCAACTCGACCAGCAACTGCAGGGTGCGTCGCACCGCTCGGCGACCACCTATGGCGAGCCGCCGCCCCCACCGGTGCCGTGGCGGCATCCGCGAGTTCCGATGCCGGGGCCCGGCCCACGGTTTCTCGATGCCCCAGGCCAGCCCGTCGGCATGGTTGCTGCCGTTGTCGGCAACGCACCGCCGGTCAATGCCGGTTACCTGACCAGCACAGGATCGCGTGCGGCGGTGACCGATACCGCCAGGAACCAGTTGGCGGCGATCGCCAGTGCCCGCACCCCCGTCACCCGTGAGCTCGACGGGCTCGGCCGCTACCGCTTGGTGGCTGCTCCGGCGCGGCACGGTAAAGACGTCATCGTCACCGGGTTGCCGATGTCCAATGTCGACTCCACGTTGATCCGGATGCTGATGATTTTCGGTGTCGTCACGGTGATCGCGTTAGCCGCCGCGACGAGCGCCGGCGTCGTGATCATCCGGCGAGCATTGGCACCGCTACGCCGGGTGGCGCAAACGGCCGGCGAAGTCGTCGACTTGCCGTTGGACCGCGGTGAGGTGGCACTGCCGGTCCGGGTTCCCGAACCGGATGCCAACCCGTACACCGAAGTGGGCCAGCTGGGATTGGCGGTGAACCGGATGCTCGACCACCTCGCGACCGCGTTGTCGACACGGCAGGCCAGCGAGACACGGGTGCGCCAATTCGTCGCCGACGCCAGCCATGAGCTGCGCACTCCGCTTGCCGCGATCCGCGGCTACACCGAACTCGCGCAACGCATGCGCACCGATACCGATGCGGTGGGCCACGCGATGAGCCGGGTGGAATCCGAGACCGAACGGATGACCCGACTGGTCGAGGACCTGTTGCTGCTTGCGAGGTTGGATTCCGGTCGGCCCCTGGAACGCAAACCAGTAGACCTTTCCCGGGTAGCGGTCGACGCCGTGAGCGACGCGCATGTCGCGGGACCGGATCACCAGTGGGAACTCGACCTGCCCCCCGAGCCGGTAGTGGTCCTCGGGGACGCAGCACGGCTGCACCAAGTAGTGACAAATCTGCTCGCAAACGCGCGCATCCACACCGGTCCCGGAACAGTGGTGACAACACGGCTGAGCACCGAGCCGAAACACACCGTGCTCAAGGTGATCGACAACGGTCCCGGGATTCCCGAACGGTTGCAGTCGGAAGTGTTCGAGCGGTTTGCCCGCGGTGACACGTCACGCTCCCGCAAGGGCGGCAGCACCGGCTTGGGGTTGGCAATCGTCTCAGCTGTGGTCAAAGCCCACGACGGGACGATCGCGGTCCAGAGCACCCCTGGCCACACCGAATTCACCGTTCGGTTGCCTCTCACCAACCACCACTAGAACTCCGGTAACGCCAACCCCATGGTGATCGGCCGCGATGCGCGAAACGCCAAGCGGCAGTGGGGCCGTCAACCCAGAACGAAGGTCGCGCATGAAACGGTAAGCGACACCTATGGATTGCGGCGGATCTGCTAGGGCCTTTTCGCCACCAGAATAAAGATAGTTACTTGCCGAAGAAATTTTCATCATTTTCAAGACCGTTGATCAAACGAACACCATACTGCTTGCGGCGGTCCGCCGACGTTGACGGGCCATGACAGAGAAGGAGACATTGGTGAAGCGTTGGGTCGGGGTTGTCGGGGGCGCGGCGATGATCGCTGCAGCAGTGGCGAGTTGTTCCAGCGGGGGCGGCCAGAAGGTCAGCACTTCGGGGCACGCCAAGGTGGTTGTCGATGGCCAGGACCAGAACGTCAACGGTCCGGTCACCTGCCAAAAGGCCGGGGGCCAGCTGCAGATCGGGATCGGCCAACCTGGTTCGCCCAATACTGTTGCGGTGCAGGCCACCGACGCCGATCCGCCTGCTATTCATCAGATCTCACTCGGCAAAGTCAACGGCGTACAGCTCGCGTATCAGCAGGGCAGCCCTGGGGCCAATGCTCAGGCCACCAAGGACGGCAGCGGCTACAAGTTCAGCGGCACGGCGACCGGGATGAACCCGTCCGATCCGATGTCAGGCATGGTGAGCAAGCCCTTTGAGGTTGACGTGACCTGCCCGTAGCAGACTCGAATCACGATGACGGCGGCGTCCGCGGGGCGCCGCCGTTGTCATGCCACAACGCATATCCCTCAGACCGGAGGCCCGTCAATCGACGTCGATGACCACTTTGCCGATCGCCTTGCGGTCCGCCACATATCGCAACGCCGCCGCAGTGTCGCCCAGCGGGAACCGCGCACCGATGTAGGGCCGTATGCGGCCGTCGGCCAACATCTGCTGCAGCTCGCCCATGTCGCGCGCGGCGGCGTCCGGGTGATCCTCGTGAAAGGTTCGGATTTCCATGCCGCGGACCGTGATGCCTTTGAGCAGAACGAGGTTCAGCGGTATCGCGGGAATCGAGCCTGCGGCATAGCCCAGGGTGACGAAGACCCCGCCGCGACCCAGCGCACGCAGCGCCGGTTCGGAATACTGTCCACCGACCGGGTCGATCACCACCCGGGCACCGCCACCCGTGAGCTCACGGATTCGCGCCCGCAGATCTTCGCGGTCGTAGTCGACAATCGCCTCGGCGCCGCGCTGCCGGCACACCTCGAGTTTTTCCGGGCTTGACGCCGCCGCCAGCACTCGAGCCTTCATCGCGACCGCCAAATCGACGGCCGCCAGCCCCACCCCGCCGGCAGCGCCGAGCACGACCACCCAATCGCCTTCCGCCACTTGGGCTACCGACCGCAGCGCATGGTAGGCGGTGCGATACGTGACACCGAACGCAGCCGCCGCGGCGAAGTCGACGCCATCCGGTATCGCCGACACCGCCTCCGCGCGAAGCAGCGCCTGCTCGGCGAAAGCGCCCACGAATGCGGTACCGCTCACGCGGTCGCCCGGAACGAAACTGACACCATCGCCAACCGCTGCTACCTCGCCGGCCAATTCACTGCCCGGAGTGAACGGCACCGGAATTTGGACCTGGTATTTGCCGTCGATCAGCAGCACATCCGGGAAGTTCACCGCCGCCGAGCGGACCCGGACTACCAGCTCGCGGGGACCCGGCGTCGGGTCGGGAACCTCTTCCAGGACTAAATCCTCGGGCGGGCCGTATCGACGGCAGACGACAGTCCGCATCACGTTACGCCTAAGCCGCGCAAGCAGAATCGAACCAAATGCCGGATGTCATCGCGGCTGGGTCGGTCGGTCGAGCCGACATACCGGCGCATCGCTGCGGCTGTGCAGAGAAACACCGCGTCGGCATCCCGGTCCGGGTGGGCTCCGCCCAGAGCGGCGACCGGTTCGGTCAGCAGCTCCCGCAGCGGTTGCATGATCTCGTCGACGTTGACGCTGGCCGACATCTGTCCGGCCGCAGCACGGCTCATGCTGATCAGATGAGGGTCGGCGACTTGCGCGAGCGTGCCCTCGATCCAGCGTGCGATCTTGTCCTCTGGCCGGGCTTCCTTTGCCATTTGGTGCTGGAGATAGGAGACGACGATCCCTACACCGCGCTCCATCACTGCCAGGATGAGATCGTCTTTGCCCGCGAAGTAACGGTAGAACGCCTTGTTGGACGAGCCCGCTTCGGCGACGATGTCGCTGACGCGCGGCGGCTCGGGCGCGACGCGTTCCATCACCCGCACTGCGGCGGCCAGGATGCGCTCGACTTCCTCGGTGGCCTCGCGCTGACGGTCGTCGAGCGCCCGTTCCACCGCGGCGGCGACTCTACTATTCATGGCGAATCAGGTAACGCGGGAATGCGATCGACAAGGCCGCCATACTTGGCCTGAGCGGCTTCCACACGCTTGTCCAGCAATTCGCTGGGCCATTCGGGATCCTCGGCCTCGTAGTTCTTCAGCAGCATTCGGGCGAGGTTGACCTTGTGCGCCTCGGTGGGGCCGTCCGCCAGACCGAGCGCCACGCCGCCAAGGAGCACGTTGGTCAATGGCAACTGGTCGGTAAGCCCCAATGCGCCGTGTACCTGGATCGCGCGCAACCCGATCGCCTTGAGCACTTGCGACGCCAGGATCTTGCAGACAGCGATCTCGGTGCGCGCGGCGTGCTCACCGGCGGTGTCGATCAACCACGCGGCGTGCAGCACCGTCAACCGGAACGGTATTAGCTCGGCGTAGGAGTCGGCAATGAATGCCTGCACGAGCTGTTTGTCGGCCAGCGAACTACCTTGGGTGAAACGGCTTTTCGCGCGACGGGCCATCATGTCGATGGCGCGTTGGGCAATCCCGATGGAGCGCATCGCGTGATGGAGCCGCCCGCCGGCCAACCTGGTCTGCAGGATCAAGAAACCCTGACCGGGCTCGCCGAGAAGCGCATCCGAAGGCAGGCGCACCTCGTCGTAGCGGACCAACGAATGTCCGGGCTCATGCGGGTGGGCACCCGCCAAATGGTGGGTGGCTTCGATGACCAGGCCCGGCGTGCCCGCCGGCACCAAGAACGTCGACGCCCCGCGATGAACCGGCACGTCGGGATCCGTGATCGCGACGACGATGAAGAACGACGCCACAGATGCGTTGGAGGAGAAGTACTTCCGGCCGGTGATCACCCAGTCATCGCCGTCGCGCACGGCACGGGTGGTGAAGACCCGCGGATCGGCGCCCCCTTGCGGTTCGGTCATTGAGAAGCAGGAGAAGATCTCGCCGGAGAGCAGACCGGCCAGATAGCGGTCTTTTTGCGCCTGGGTGCCGAAGCGGGCCAAAATCTCAGCGTTACCGGTGTCGGGCGCTTGCGTTCCGAAAACGATGGGCGCCCATGGGCTGCGGCCCAGGATCTCGTTGATCAGCGTCAGCTTGACCGCGCCGAAGCCTTGCCCGCCCAGTTCCGGGCCGAGGTGCGGGGCCCACAGCCCTTGGTCGCGGACTTGCTGTTTGAGCGGGTCGACGATTTTGCGACGCTCGTCGTTGAGCGGCAGGAACTCGCAGCCGGGAAACAACACCTCGAGCGGTTCCACTTCTTCGCGGACGAACTCGCGGATCCAGTCGAGCTTCTTTTCAAACTCTGGTTCGGTGGAGAAGTCCCACGCCATGTCGAAGCCTCCTTAGATCATCGGCGGCGACCCGCTGCGCCCGGCCGTGCCGCGCTTGCGATCGCCGCTAGGGGATCCCACCGTCGGCCCGCAGAATCGAGCCAGTGGTGAAGCTGGATGCGTCCGACGCCAAAAACAGGGCAGCGCCGACGATTTCGGCCGGGTCCCCGGCCCGTTGCAGCGACAAGTGAGCAAATGGCTTCTGCGTCGCCTGCTCCAGATTCCACGCCTTGCTGACATCGGTCAGAAACGGGCCGGCCATCAGCGTGTTGACCCGCACGGCCGGTCCGAACGCCTTGGCCAGCGCCTCGGTCATCGCATTGAGACCAGCCTTTGCCGCCGCGTAGGGGATGATGTCCGGTGCCGGGCGAAGCGACCCCGCAGTGCTGACGTTGATGATCGACCCGCGGCCTGCCGCGACCATGCGTTCACCGACCAGCGCCGACAATCGAAACGGCCCCTTGAGGTTGAGATTGACCACGGCGTCGAACAGCTTCTCGGTGACATCGGTGAGCTTGTCGTAAATCGGTGACATGCCGGCGTTGTTGATCAATACGTCGACCTTGCCGAACCGGTCATACGTCGCATCGACAAGCCCGTCGAGTTGTTCCCACCGCCCCACGTGCACGCCATAGGGCATCGCGGAACGCCCCGTCTCGGCCTCGATCTCCTTGGCGGTGGCCACGCAGTTGTCCATCTTCCGGCTGGCGATCACCACGTCGGCGCCGCAGCGGGCAACCCCGAACGCCATTTCCCGCCCGAGGCCCCGGCTGCCGCCGGTGATCAGTACTACCCGATCGGTGAGGTCGAAAAGCTGGTCGGCGTAACCCATTTCACGCCTTCGTCGGTAGCGACCGGGCCAGCTCGGCAGCGGTGGCGATCAACTGCAGGATCATTGGCCCAAATGCCTCGGTGATCTTCGGGTCCACCTTGCCAGTCCGTACCCCTGCGGCGTAGGTCTTCTCCAGCACGATGCCGAGCTTCCAGTTGGCCAACACCAGGTAATAGTCGATGTTCTCGGTGGAAAGTCCGCTGACCTTCTCGTAGTGCTCGAGCAATTCGCTGCGGGTGGGCATTCCGGTCAGGTCGAGATAAAAGCCGTCGGTTCGCGGCTGTTCGCCGTCGTAGCCCAGCAGACACCAAGCCAAGTCCAGCAGCGGGTCGCCGACCGTGGTCATCTCCCAATCGACGATCGCGGCCAGCTTCGCAGGCGCCCCGTGCGCGAACATCACGTTGGCGAACTGATAGTCGCCGTGCATGATGCCTGCGGTGTAGTGCGCCGGCCGGTTGCGGCCCAGCCAGTCGGCGGCTTCGTCGAGTCCCGGCAGGTCGCGTACCCGGTAGGCGTCGAGAAAAGCGAGCCAGCGAGCGACTTGGCGCTCGTGGAATCCGTCCGGGCGGCCGAAACCCTCCAAACCTCGGGCGCGCCAATCCACCCTGCCCAGCTTGGCCGCGCCGTCGACGAGTTCGAACGCCAACCCGCGGCGCGCGGCCAGGTCGGTGTCGAACGGTGCGGGCCAGCCGCCGTCCATCGGACTCCATCCGTCGATCGCCCGCATGACATAGAAGGGCATGCCGAGCAG
>NZ_DASRBZ010000558.1:0-5763 GCF_035653355.1 Mycobacterium sp.
GCCCCTCGGGGCCTTCGCGCCGTGGGTGGCACCGACTGTCGGAGATGCTGTTCAACTCGTGCAGGTTGTGCGCGGCGTGATAGATGCCCTGACTTCCGCGGCTCCTGGGACGACAGTAGTGGTCGGCGTCGACGATGCGCACTTGCTCGACGAACTATCGACCTTTGTTCTGCAGCAGATTGTGCAACGGCGTGCTGCGAAGCTGTTGGTCACAGTTCGTGATGCTGAACCGATTCCGGCTGGACTGCAAGAGATATGGAAGGAAGGACACTTTAGTCGACTTGTTCTGCTGCCATTATCGCGCAACGAGACAACGACTTTGGTATCTGAGGCGCTGGATGGACCGTTGGATCCGGATGCCGCACAACGACTGTGGAAACTGACGCAGGGCAATGTGTTGTACTTGCGCACCATCGTCGAGCAGGAGTGCGCAGACGGGCGTCTCACTAAGCAGCACGGTCGTTGGCGTTGGACCGGTGACCCGGTGGTGCCTCCGGGATTGATCGAGCTCATCGAATCGCGAATCGGTGCAATCGCGGAATCGGTCCGGGACGTGGTCGATGTGCTGGCTGTGGGCGAGCCGCTAGCGCTCGCGTCCCTGACAACCATCACCAGCCGCGCGGCCGTTGAGGATGCGGATGCGCGTGGGCTGATCACTCTCAGCTACGTCGATGACCGTGCGGAGGCGCGATTGGCGCATCCGCTATACGGCGAAGTGCGCCGGAAGCGCGCAGCGCCCACACGGTTGCGAAGGGTACGTGGCCTGGTCGCCGCGGAACTCGCGACCGCCGGCAATACCGATGTTTCATCGCTGGTACGGCGCGCGACGTTGGCGTTGGACTCCGACCTTGACCTCGACCCGAACCTGTTGGTGGAGGCCGCTGATGGTGCCATGTTCCTGGCCGACGCCCCCTTGGCCGATCGTCTGGCGGCTGCAGCGATTCGTGCGGGCGCCGGAGTGGAGGCGTATAACATCCGGTCGTTTGCGCTGGCCTGGCAGGGCCGTGGTGAGGACGCCGACGCCGTCGCGGCCGCCACTCCCATTGAAGGTCTCGCCGAGGCTGAGCGTGTGTTCCTGCTTGGCCATCGAGCCTTCAATTCGCTGTGGGGGCTCGCCGACCCTGAGGGGGCGAAGAAGCTCTTCGACGAGGCGTCACGCATTGCGACCACGGCCACACGGCACTGGATCGATGCGTATATGACGGTCTACTGGGTTGCGGTGGCTCAGCTCGAGCAGGCAAGAACGTCGGGCCAGAGACTCGATATTCAGCAGCTGCCCGCCATTGTTGGCGCGGCCGCGGCGTGGGCGCTGGTTGTCGCCCATGGCGACGCTGGTCGAACCGCCGAGGCCCTCAGCGCAGCCGAAGCCGGTTATGCGCATGTGGCACGCACCGCGGGCGCAGCTCACATGCGGCTTCTCATCGTCGACAAACATGTTGGTGTTCTTTTGCAGTGCGGTCGGATCGCTGAGGCCAGCGAGGTGGCCGAGCAAGCGCGCCGGCACGGGGCGGATCTACCCGGAGTTCCTCAGCACCTCAGCGCTGCTATCGCTGGTCGAGCTGCAATGGGTGCAGGGCGGCTCGGCGAAGCCAGTTCGCTGTTGAGTACCGTTGTGGACCAATTTCTAGGTGATGCCAACGGATTTCGGTACCGATACCTGATCCCGCTTACTACCGCGTTGGCGATGTGCGGCTTGTCGGATCAAGCGTGTAGTGCACTTCAGGTCCTTGAAGCAGAACGTCATCGCAGCTGGGGGTTTGTTGACTACGAACGCGGGCTGGCTCACGCGTGGGTCGCCGCCACGCAGGGCGCTTTAACCGACGCGATCAGCACCGCATTATCGACAGCCGCAACCGCCAGAGAAAATGGGCAATTCGCGGCTGAGGTGATGTGCCTGCAGACGGCGACGCAGTTCGGTGAGCGCTCGGGCGTGACCCGTTTGCGCGAGCTCGCTGAGATTGTGGAGGGCCCGCGCATTGGCGTGGTGGCTCGGTTTGCCGGGGCCCTTGCGGCTGGAGATGGCACTGAATTGGCTTTGGTATCAGAGGAATTCGAGCGCATGGGCGATCTGGTTGCTGCCGGGGATGCGGCGGCGCACGCGGCCATCGTGTATCGCGCCAAAGGCCTGCGGGGATCGGCGCTGAGCTGTTCGACGCGCGCCGATGCGCTGGCTGAACAATGTGGCGGCGCGCTTACTCCTGCAATTCGGCGGGCCAGCGAGCGGGTGCCGTTAACCGAGCGGGAGCGCGAGATCGTAATGCTGCTCGGCGAGGGGCTCTCGACGCGCGCGGTGGCCGAGCGCCTCACGCTGTCGGTGCGGACCGTGGAAAACCACATCTACAAGGCGATGTCCAAAACCGGCACTGCGACCCGTGACGAGCTTGCGGCGCTCTTACCCCGGCGCCGGTCAACGCCGCGCAGATAATTCGTCACGTTGGACGCCACCGCAACGCGCTGTCGCCCGCGCGGATGTCTGAGGAAGCCTAGATTGTGGGGGTGCGCGGGGTGTGGCCGCTGATTGGGCGCTCGGAGGAGCTGCGCTTGATCGGCGAGTGGGTGCGCCGCCGAGATACCCCAGCCGGGGTGGTGCTTGCTGGCTCGGCGGGCGTCGGCAAAACCCGGTTGGCCCGCGAAGCCGTGGAGGTCGCCAGCCGGCGTGGCGCAGCGGTTCGATGGGCGGTCGCCACCGCCTCCGCTCGGATGCTGCCGCTGGGTGCGTTCATTCCGTTGCTGGGCGAATTGGGTCCGGACCCAAGCCAATTGCTGCGTAACGCCCGGGCGGCGCTGGTTCCCCGGGCCCCGCAGGCGCTGGTCGTGATCGGCGTTGATGACGCGCATCTGCTGGATGACCTCTCGGCTCTGCTGGTGCACCAGCTGGTGTCCCAACGAGTTGCCACAGTGGTGGTCACGGTACGCAGCGGCGAGCCGGCCCCCGATGCGATCACTGCGCTGTGGAAAGACGGGCATCTGCCACGCCTGGACGTTCAGCCGCTGTCGGAATCAGAGACCGCCACGTTGGCAGAGGCGGTGCTCGGCGGCCAGCTGGACAGCGGCACCGCGCGCCGACTGTGGTCGCTGACGGGCGGCAATCCGCTGTATCTACATCACCTGCTCGACGGCGAGCGTGAGGCGGGACGACTGCACCGAGTGGCAGGCGTGTGGTGCTGGTCGGGTGAACTGAGCCTGTCGCCGGGACTGACCGAGCTGCTGGCGGCCCGGATGGGGACGCTTTCGGGGCCGGTAGGTGTCGTGCTCGACATGCTGGCCTTGGCCGAGCCACTCGACATCGCGCTGCTCGCAGAATTGTGCGATCCGAGTGCCGTGGAAGAGGCCGAGGACCGTGGTTTGATGGCGACCGAGCAGGTTGGGCCGCGCTGCCAGGCACGACTCGCCCATCCGCTTTACGGCGAGGTACGACGGGCAGGTCTGGGACGGCTGCGGGCCCGTCGTCTGCGCGGTCAGATCGCCACCAAGCTGGCAACCGCCGATTTTCGGCGGGGCGAGGAGGTCCTGCGTCGCGCGGTGCTGATGCTGGACTCGGATGGACGTGCCGATCCGGGGCTGTACACCACGGCCGCCCGCACTGCCATGAATCTGTTGGATCTTCCGCTGGCCGAGCGGCTGGGCCAAGCCGCGGTGGCCGGCGGCGGAGGATTTGACTTCTCAGGCGATCCTGACCGCTGCGCGGGCAGCGTTTTACGCGGATCTTGGTCATCCGCTGCAGGCGGTGCGTGCCGCCACTGAGGCGTTGGCCGCGGTCTCACTACCCGACCAAGCGGTGGTGCTGGCCAGTTGGGGACTGGTCGGTGGACTGGGGATACTGGGCAGGACTGATCAGATCGGCGCAGCGGTTGAGCGAGGCTACGCTGCTGCCGCCGCGGGTTTCGACGCTCCCGTGCTGCGCCTGGGCCTCGGTTACCGTCACCTGCTCGGATTGCGGCTCGCTGGCCATCTCGATGAGGCGGAACACGTTGCGGTGCAGGCACATCGGGAGGTCGCCGATGCGCCGGGGTGGTTTCCGCTTGCTGGGCTGGTCCTACTGGGCCAGGCGGTGGCAGCTCGAGATCTCGGTAGTGCGCTGCGGTGGCTGCGCGAGGCCCGCGCTGGGCTGCAGGCTTTTGGCGATGTCGGAGGCTGGCTGTTTCGCTGCCTGTTGGGGCTAACCCAGACACTGGCGATGACCGGGCACACGGCCGCGGCAAAGCAGATTCTCGCCGAGCTGGAAGGCATGCGCCATCCCGGATTCGTCTTCCTGGAGCCCGAGCTGATACTGGTTCGCGCCTGGGTGGCCGCGGCCGAGGGGGCAGTGAGTTCCGCTCTGGCCCTGAGCCGTCAGGCCGCTACGGTGGCCGCCGAGGCTGGCCAGGTGGCGCACGAGGTCCTGGCACTGCAGACCGTGGCGAGCTTCGGTGACCCGAGCCCGGCCGGCAGGTTGGCCACCCTGGCCATCGAGGTCATCGGACCCCGCTCGGCCGTGGCGGCGCGGTTCGCCGAAGCTCTTGCGCCGGCGATGGCACTGAATTGCTCGATGTATCAGAGGAATTCGAACGCATGGGTGATCTGGTGGCGGCAGTGGACGCGGCCGCGCACGCGGCCATCGCCTATCGTGCGAGGGGTCGGCGCGGGTCGGCGCTTAGCTGTTCTACGCGCGCCGATGCACTGGCTGAACAATGCGGCGGCGCAAGCACGCCGGCGCTTCGGCGGGCCTCGCAACCGGTGCCGCTGACCGCGCGGGAACGAGAGATCGTGATGCTGCTCGGCGAAGGACTCGCGACGCGCGCGGTGGCCGAGCGGCTGACGCTGTCGGTGCGCACAGTCGAAAACCACATCTACAAGGCGATGGCCAAGACCGGCACCGCCACCCGCGACGAGCTGGCGGCCCTGCTACCCAGACGCCTCAGATAGAAGTCGGGGATGACCGCGCGCGGCTCCGCTAGCGGGGCGGTGTTGATTGGCCCGTTGGCCGCGATTTAGCGCGCAAAGTTAAGGGAAACACCGGATGCCTCGCCGTCCGCGAGTCCGTAGCGTGACCCGGCAGCAAGCCCGTGCAATAGCAGTGACGCCGGGCGCACGCCGAAAGGAACTCGAATGAGCACACGAGCATCACTTGCCATCGCGACGGCGGTGACGGGCTCCGCGCTGGCCCTGACATTGGCGCCGACGACGCACGCCGACCCACTCGGCCTGATCACGAGCACCGCGTTCGGTAAGCCAGCGGTGACCGAACGTGTCGACCAGCCGCGGATTCCCCCGCCCCACTGCAACCAGCCGCTCCCAGACATTGCCTGTATAGAGGCTCAGCAGGGTCCGGGGCAGCAGCATCCGGGTCCGCAATCTCCGCCGGCACCCAAACAGGGTCCAACTGTCTCGGCGAACCCAGGGCTTACAGGGGTAACTTTCCACGTCACAGACCGCAGTGGAGTCACGTCGCAGTGTACGTACTCGTCAGAGGGGTACCAGGCCGGCTTCGGCTTGCCTGCCAATGGCTCTTTCGACCTCTTTGTTCCAGCGATTCGCGAATTCCGGAGTCGGAGCGGCTCCATCAGTTGTGACAACGGGACAAGTACCAACACTTCGGTCTTCTACTAAGCGTCGGATTGCGTCGTGCGGCGTGAAGCACGAGGGTATGCAGCGGGCGGTTAGACGTGAAAGACCATCTGCTCCAACAATTAGTCCACTTCGCTGTAAGACGACCCTCGCTTATTAAGCTGACGTCGAGCGGCTAACACTGTCGGTGCGCACCGTCGAAAACCACATCTACCG
>NZ_DASRBZ010000559.1:0-4788 GCF_035653355.1 Mycobacterium sp.
GCGGTGCCGTCGACCCCGAGAAACACTGAGGCTCCGGCGAATCCGCGCCGATACAGTAGATCGCACACTGCACGGTAGGCGGGCACCCCGACCACCCGTTCCTGACGGCCCACATAGATGGTGAGCTTGACGGCGTCGCGCTCGTCGGAGTCACCGGCCACGTCGACGTTGCCGGTTGCCAACCGGGCCCGCTCCAGAGTCACCAGCCCGCGCGCGGTCATCCCGACCACGTCGTCGACTAGGCCCGTGATCTTCGACTCCACGTCGACCGCGGCGATCGTCACCGGTGGATCCTCGGACAAACTCAGCGATTCGTCCGTGCGCAACACATGACGGGGCCCGAAGCTGCTGATACCGCGCAACATGACACTGGTTGCGACCTCACGAGCGCCGAACAGATCCAGCATCGCGTCCGCCAGGAAGCCGGGCCGCGCACCATCGGACACCGCGCGCTGGCGCTCACCGAAGTAGGTGGTCAACTTCAGGCACGGCTCGCTCATAGCCGGCTCCCGATCCACTGTCCCAGCAGCGCCGCAGCCATGCCCAGCGCGACGCTGACGACGATGTTCGCGAGTGCGGCCCAGACTTGGCGCTCCTCGGCGAGGCGCTGGGTTTCCAGCATCCACGTCGAGAACGTGGTGTAGGAGCCGATGAACGCGGTGTCAGCCAACAGGGCCGCCTGCCGACTCAACGCCAGACCGCCGACTAGCCCCAACAACGCTGCGCCGCTGACGTTTACCGTCAACGTCCCGAACGGAAACGACCGCGCCGCCCGGCGAGCCACCGCCCGGTCGACGAGGAAACGCAGCACCGAGCCGATGCCACCGACGACCATCACGCCGATCCACACTGCGACCGTCATCCGCGCACCGGCACCCGGCGCACCAGTGCGGTGGCCAGATACACCGCCAGTAGTCCCAGCCCGATACTGGCCACGCCGTAGCCGACCGCCAGCCCGTACTTGTCGTGCTCGATCATCGCCAGGATCTCGAGCTGCATAGTCGAAAACGTGGTCAGTCCACCGCACAGACCAGTGCCGAGCAGCGGGCGGCGATAGCTCGACAAAGGTAACCGCTCCAGCAACCGGGTGGTGAAGTAGCCGACCAGGAAGGCGCCGACGACGTTGGCGGTGAACGTCGGCCACGGCCAGCGCGACGGGTCGCCGGCTGCCAGGGCGGTCAGCGCAGCGCGGGCCAGCGCACCTAACGCTCCGCCGGCGAAGATCGCCCCCAACTCGCGGTAATCATGGCCTGCCACTAGGCGATTCCTTTCGTTGCCCGGGTGCGCGGAAGCACACCGCCGCGGGCCTACGACCGGACGTGGGCAGAATTGGAACCATGGTGTCTCATCCGCGTGCCGGTCAGCCGGCCCAGCCAGAAGACCTCGTCGATCTGCCGCACCTGCTGACGGCGTACTACACCATTGAACCGGACCCCGATGACGTCGCTCAGCAGGTGGTGTTCGGTACATCGGGACACCGGGGCTCAGCGCTGGACGGCGCGTTTAACGAAGCCCACATTCTGGCCATCACCCAGGCCATCGTCGAGTACCGCGCCGCCCAGGGTACGACCGGCCCGCTGTTGATCGGGCGGGACACGCACGCTCTTTCCGAGCCGGCATGGGTGTCGGCGCTGGAGGTGCTCGCCGCCAACGATGTGGTCGCCATGATCGACTCCGCCGACCGGTACACACCCACACCGGCGGTCAGCCACGCCATCTTGAACTACAACCGCGACCGCGCCGACGGCCTGGCCGACGGCATCGTTGTGACGCCGTCGCACAATCCGCCGGCAGACGGCGGCTTCAAGTACAACCCACCCAACGGCGGCCCGGCCGAGAGCGATGCCACTAACGCAATCGCCAAGCGCGCCAACGAGATTCTTCGCGGTGGCCTGTCGGAGGTGAAGCGGACACCGCTGGCTCGTGCACTGCGCACCGCGTGGCGGCACGACTACCTGGACGCCTATGTCGACGACTTGCCCAACGTGATCGATATCCGCGCGATCCGCGACGCCGGGGTGCGGATTGGCGCCGACCCGCTGGGCGGGGCCAGCGTGGATTACTGGGAGGTGATCGCTGAGCGGCACGGGCTCGACCTGACCGTGGTCAACCCGTTGGTGGATGCGACTTTTCGGTTCATGACGCTGGATAGCGACGGCAAGATCCGGATGGATTGCAGCTCGCCGGACGCGATGGCCTCGCTGATCGCCAACCGCGACTTGTACCAGGTGGCCACCGGAAACGACGCCGACGCCGACCGGCACGGCATCGTCACGCCCGACGGTGGGCTGCTGAACCCGAATCACTACCTGGCCGTGGCCATCGACTACCTCTACACCCATCGGCCGTCCTGGCCGGCCGACCTAGCTGTGGGTAAGACCGCGGTCAGCTCGTCGATCATCGACCGGGCGGTCGCCGGCATGGGCCGTACGCTGCTCGAGGTTCCGGTCGGGTTCAAATGGTTCGTCGAACCTCTTATCGGCGGCGCCATCGGTTTCGGCGGCGAGGAATCGGCGGGAGCGTCATTCTTGCGCCGCGACGGGTCGGTGTGGACCACCGACAAGGACGGCATCATCTTGGCACTGCTGGCCGCCGAGATTTTGGCCGTCACTGGGGCGACGCCGTCGCACCGTTACCGGGAACTGGCCGACAAATACGGCGAGCCGAGCTATGCCCGCATCGACGCGCCCGCCGACCGGGAGCAGAAGGCTCGCCTCGCCAAGCTTTCGGCCGAGCAGGTAAGCGCCACCGAGCTGGCCGGCGAGCCGATCACCGCGAAGCTGACCGCGGCTCCGGGAAATGGCGCGCCGCTGGGCGGGCTCAAGGTGACCACGGCCAACGCATGGTTTGCGGCTCGCCCGTCGGGTACCGAGGACGTCTACAAGGTCTACGCCGAGTCCTTCCGCGGTCCTGAGCATCTGGCCGAAGTCCAGGAGGCGGCGCAGCAGGTGGTCGACAAAGTCATCGGCTGACAGCCGTGATCAGCGGCTTTGAACGGTAGTTTCGGTTGGTGTAGCTTCGATGGGCACGACTGCACGGGGCTATGGCGCAGCTGGTAGCGCACCACACTGGCAGTGTGGGGGTCAGGGGTTCGAGTCCCCTTAGCTCCACGATTCCACGGGACGCGACCGGTACGCGTGTCAAGGTTCGCTCGGGGTACTCGCCGCCCAATGTTGCCTGCCTGTACGGCGTGGCTTTGCGGGCAACATGGTCGGGTGCGGCATGATGCGGCTCATGCCGCAGATGACCCGCCGTACCGCAGGCGCGACGCCTCCATGCGGTGGCCAAGGGCCAGCCACCCGAACTGTTGCATTCATGCCGCACATGTTGAGCCACTGGCATATTGGGCACAGGCCACCATGCTCACCCCATAATGAGCGCTAGATGACCACCATCAAGGTATTGCTCGCTGCAGCGCTGGGCGCCCTCGCGGCGAGCATGACCCTAGTGGCCAGCACTCCTGCCCACGCCGGGCCTCCGGACTGGTGTACGTCGATAACGGCCCCCGACAACCAACTCACCCCGTGTTACCGCAGCTATACGCTGGGTGAGTCGTGGGCAAGGCAGGCTTTCCTCCACGAGACCACGTCGGTGGGCAAGCGGCCCCAGGATGTCATTGGAACGGCACCGCAGGCCGCCGACTTCTGTCGGGCTGGGTTGCTGCAAGTCCCTTCCGGGCTGCGCCCCGATCAGCGCGCGTTTCTGATGGGCTGCGCTGAGGTGCTCGGCGGGCTCGCAGAATCTCACGGGATCAAATGGTGAAGGCCGAGACCCCACCCGGTCGACTTGAGCTAAAGTGAAAAGAATTGCGGCGCAGCAACTCCGCGTCATGTCGCTGGAGTAACGCACGAACCGTTTGTTGCCGCAAGTGATCCGATTGATCATGATGTGATTGGTTCCGGCGTTGAACGGTTTTCGCCATAACGACACGGTCACGACATGGTTTCGGACTGCGAAAACTTATTGCGCCGCCGCCTACTAATAGCCAGATACTTTACTTCTGCCACAAGAGTTAACTTCTGCCACACTATTCGGCCGAAATCGGCGGAACCGTACTGACGGAACTCGAAGTGGTTAGAGGAAAGGACATCTGCCATGCGCCGACCCACCGCCATCCTCTCAACCGCACGAACCGCGCTGCTGTCAGGTGTCATTTCCACCGTGGCACTGGTCGCCGGCAGTAATCCGCGCGTCCATTGCTGACGAAGCAATTCCGCAACGTTGCCGCCCTGCTGCTTTCGACTGTTCTTCTGTATATGGGATCGGGGGAGGCCTGGGCGGACGAGTCGATCGTCATAGACTTCGTGCGGCACGGGCAGTCCGTAGCCAATGCGGACGGCTTGATCGACACAGGGGTGCCCGGAACTCGGCTCACTCAGCTTGGCCAGCAACAGGCCCGCGCCGTCGCCAACGTACTCGCGCGGCAAGGCCCTTTTGCCGGCATCTTTGCATCGGAGTTGATCAGGACGCAGGAGACCGCCGCGCCGTTGACTCAACTCTTGCGGATGAACGCGCAAATATTGCCTGGTCTCAACGAAATCAATGCGGGCATTTACAACCGCTTACCGGAATTCAGCCTCGCGGGGCTTCTGTACATAGTCGGCCCAGTCGCGTGGGCGCTCGGCCTACCCTTCGTGCCGATGCTGGCCCCAGGCTCCACCGACGTTAACGGGGTGGTGTTCAAAAAGCGCTTTACCAACGCACTTCAAACCATATATAGCAATGCCCTGGCTCATCCGGTACGGGCCGCGGACGGCAAGATCACCACCGTAGCATTCTCGAGCGAAC
>NZ_DASRBZ010000560.1:0-4788 GCF_035653355.1 Mycobacterium sp.
CTCTACCCGCACATGACCGTGGCGCAGAACATGGGCTTTGCGTTAAAGGTGGCCCGCACGCCGAAGATCGAGATCCGCGACCGAGTGCTGGATGCCGCGCGGCTGCTGGACTTAGAGCCGTATCTGGACCGCAAGCCGAAAGAGCTTTCCGGCGGGCAGCGTCAGCGCGTGGCCATGGGGCGTGCCATCGTGCGCCGCCCAGAGGTGTTCTTGATGGACGAGCCGCTGTCCAATCTCGACGCCAAATTGCGGGTCCAGACGCGTAGTCAGATCGCGGGGTTGCAACGGCGGCTGGGCACTACCACCATTTACGTGACCCATGACCAGGTCGAGGCCATGACTATGGGTGACCGCGTCGCCGTCCTGCGCGACGGCGTGTTGCAGCAGTGCGCGGCGCCTCGCGAGCTCTACCGCAATCCGGCCAATGTGTTCGTCGCCGGATTCATCGGCTCACCGGCGATGAACCTGTTCGCACTACCGATCATCGAGCATGCAGTGTCGTTAGGCGACTGGCGGATTGCAGTCCCGCGTCAGGTCAGCGAGGCCGCCGGTGACATCGTCGTCGGCGTCCGCCCGGAGCACTTCGAGTTGGGCAGTGTCGGCGTCGAAATGGAGGTCGACGTTGTCGAGGAACTCGGTGCAGATGCGTACCTGTACGGCCGCATCACCGGAGCCGACACCACCGCAGGTCAGTCCGTCATCGCCCGCGCCGACGGGCACAACCCGCCTCAGCGGGGAAGCCGAGTGCGGCTGCACCCGCAACCCGGCCACCTGCACTTCTTCGACACAGCCGGCCGCCGGATCGCACACTAGACGGCCTGCATCGGCGAGGCGCCGAGACCCGGCGGCGCTGGGACAAGGGCTTGCGCTGCTAGGTCTTAGCTGCACCGCCATCGGCAGACCCCAAACCCGCTAACTCAATGCTTGTGCGCCACAGGTCGATCGCTTTCGCGCGGTCATACGAATCGGTCGACGAACGCGTAGTGCGGAAACCCGAAAAATATTGGCCTGACGTGGTTTCCAACGCTGGGTCGGTGACCAGCCGAGCCAGGGCTTCAGCGGACTTGCCCGGAGTATGGACATTAATGCCCGGCACCACTGTCAGTGCGGGAAGCAGATAACGCCACGCAAATGCCTGGATTCCCGAATAGTCGCGCGCGAGGCCCGTTCCGGGCATGAGCCCGGGGTCGAAGGCGTTGACCGTGATCGGCATGGGACCCAGTTTGCCTGTCCTCAGCCGTCGGTCCAGCTCATAGGTCAGCAGCACATTGCACAGCTTGGAGGTGGTGTATCGCCTGCGCCCAGCGACGGTTGGGTTCTCGCCGTCAGGGGCGGCGGGGTAGGCAAGGGAGTGCGCGTCGGTGTAGCGCGGCGCAGGCATGCCGGTGTGCCGCCTGGGATCGTGGGTGTCGCTGGCGACGATGACGATCCGCCCCGGTGCGCTCATCGCTGGCACTAAAAGCTGGACGAGCAGGAACTGAGCGAGGTGGTTGACGACGAACGTCGTTTCCATCCCGTCGGCGGTATAGCTGGCGCCGGAAACGATCTGGATGCCGGCGTTGCAGACGATCGCGCGCAGCGGCGGCAACTCGCGCTCGGCCAAATCGTTGACGAATCGGCGCACGTCGGCCAGCGAGGTCAGATTTAGCGGCAGCCCGTACACCGCACCGGCCGTCTGCTGCGCAAGGGTTCGGGCCGCGTCCGCGGTGGACGCGCGATCGCGGCCGGTGATCACCACCGACCAATCCTGTTGGGCCAGCAGTCTCGCGGTGCGGTATCCGAGGCTGCCGGTGCCGCCGGTGATGACGACACAGCGGTCGGGCCTCACGATGCTCGCCCGGTGATCATGGCGACTCCTGATGCGGTTCGGCAGCGCTTCCGGCACGGCTGATGGCGGCCGGGGCAAGCGCTCGGATGGCCGTGGTCAGGTCGGCGTACATCTGCGGCAGGTCAGTGGAGCCGGGCTCGAGTTGGCGGCATATCCCTCTTCGGCCATCAGCCGCTCGGCGGCGTCAAGCAACAACTCGCGGGACCGCGCGCCGCGCTGATCGGCCTTAGTGACACGAGCAGCTGTCACCGCCTCACTGTAGCGAGCGTCACATACAGACGACTCCGGTTTGATCGGCGCCGCGTCGGCGATCAAGATATGGGCGGCGCTTTGGGTTTGGCGCAAGGGCATCGGCGGGGCGGAGTTGTCTTATGACGCAGTTCGCGGACTCAGGGCCACTGTCCTTGCCGCGCGACGATGAACCCGCTCGCGGGCCGGCGGACCCGAGAAACGACAAGCGCTCCGGGCGGGAACCGGGTAGCCCGGCCGATGGCGGCGCGGCGCAGTCGCACGATGCTGCCGAGGTGGCCCAGGCCCGCGTCTTCGAGGGGATGCTGCGTTCCGAGATCTCCCAATTGGAGCAGGCGGCGAGATCCATGCTCGACCGCGGTTTGAGGCATCGCCAGCGCACGCCGGATGGTTGGCCATCCCAGGAGCTCGTGCAGTTGCGTGCGCGCATCGACGAAGCGCACCGTCTCCTGGAGACACTGCGGCGTCGATTCCTCCATGGGTCAGAGGGCCGGGATACGCGGTAAATCGACGTTCGCGCCGGACAAATGGCGCGCACAATGTCACACAGTGACAGCGAGCCCTGACAACGGTGTAACGGTCTTTCTCTGCGGCGATGTGATGACCGGTCGCGGCATTGACCAAATACTTCCGCATCCGGGAAGCGCCGAACTACGCGAGCCGTCGGTCACCGATGCCCGCACCTACGTGAGACTCGCCGAGCACCTCAATGGGCCGATTCCTGCGCCCACTGATGTCACATGGCCGTGGGGAGAGGCGCTGTCGTTACTTGACGACTTCGCGGCCGATGTCCGGTTGATCAACCTGGAAACCAGCATTACCGCCGACGGCGAGTTCGCGCCCGGCAAAGCCGTGCACTACCGCATGCACCCCGGCAACATCGGTTGCTTGACCGCGGCCCGGCCCGACGCCTGCGCCCTCGCCAACAACCACGTTCTCGATTTCGGTCCTGGTGGCCTCGCCGACACGTTGAATGCGCTGGCGCACGCCGAAATCCGCGTGGTCGGCGCGGGACTTACCGCCCACGAAGCTGAGCGGCCCACCGTCGTACCGTGCCGCGACGGAAAGCGTGTCGTCATCGCCGCTTGCGGTATGGAGTCCAGCGGCATCCCACGTTCCTGGGCGGCAAGCCAGAGCCGGCCGGGTGTCGCTTTAGTGGCCGACGTGTCCGACCGCAGCGCTGCCGTGGTAGCGGATCGGGTGCTCGCACAGAAGCGCCCCGGCGATATCGCGATTGTCTCCGTGCATTGGGGTTCGAATTGGGGGTACGACGTCGATGGCCGCCAGGTGCGTTTCGCACACCGGTTGGTCGATGCGGGCGTCGACATTGTGCATGGGCATTCATCGCACCATCCACGACCGGTCGAGCTCTACGGCGACAAGTTGATCTTGTACGGCTGCGGTGACGCGGTGGACGACTACGAGGGCATCGCCGGGTACGAGGAATTCCGGCCAAACTTGCGGCTGTTGTACTTCGCCTCGCTCGACAACGGCGTCACCTTACGCATGGTGCCTATGCGGATGCGAAGAATGCGGCTCGAGCGCGTTCTGGGCGACGACGCCGAGTGGCTGCAGCAGACGCTGGATCGGATCAGCGGGCCGTTCAGGACACGAGTCGGTGCCACCGGCGACGGTGTCCTCGTCGCGTATCCGTCATAGATCTGGCTCTGAGCAACTGGGGTTTTGAGCTATGCAGCCTCGAAAATAGCCTGGTTTCGCTAGCGTTTCGTCTGGCCTCCACAGGTGAAGGTACGTTAGCTGCTACGGAACCTTGGCAACAATGAGCGCGATGACGCATGGTCGACTAAGTGCCCTTAGGGCGCTGCTGTTCGATGTGCAAGGCACCGCGACGGACTTCCATTCAACGCTGTGCTGCGAGGCGCAGCGGATCAGTGCTGGCCGCCATCCGGATGTAGATTGGGCTGCATTTGTCAATGCTTGGCGCGCAGCGTATTTCACGGCAGTGGACTCAGCGAGACCTAGTCGCGAAAAGTGGATCTCCGTGCACTCGATGTACCGGGCGGCCCTGCGGTCGTTGCTTGACGAGTATGGCATCGCCGATTTCTCCGCCGATGACCAAGAAGAGCTGACGTTGGCGTGGCAGCGACTTGCGCCGTGGCCGGATGTGGTGCCCGGGCTCACCAGGCTCAAGGAGAAGTACACGCTGGCGACGCTGTCCAATGCCGACGTGTCGGCGGTGGTGAACATCTCCAAACGCGCTGGGCTGCCCTGGGATGCGGTGTTCACCGCTGAAATGGCGGGTGTATTTAAACCCAACCCTGCGATTTACCGCATGGCTGCGCAGTACCTCACGCTGCCACCCGCCCAGATCATGATGGTGGCCAGCCACAAATACGACATCCGGGCGGCGGCCGCCCTGGGCTTTCAGACGGCCTTCGTCACACGCCCGCTGGAGTTGGGACCGCACGCTGCAGTAGATGTCGCCTACGACGAACGGTTCGACGTCAACGCCACCGACTTCCTTGATCTCGCCGAGCACCTGGACTGCTGAGCGCGGTGGGCTGTATTTCCCCGCGGTCGTATCCGATATGGCTGACTATGGAACTGGCCGAGCCACTGCGCAGGAGTTGAAGGCATGACCACGGTTTACGCAACCCATCCCCGGTACGCCGACCATGATTTGTCGGGACATCCGGAGTGCGCGGACCGGATCCGCGCGGTGTGGCGGGGGTTGGGCGAGAGCGGCGTTG
>NZ_DASRBZ010000561.1:0-3366 GCF_035653355.1 Mycobacterium sp.
ATGGTGGGCACGCTCTTGTGCAACCTGAACACGCACATTGACGACCCGGCGAAACGCCTCGAGGCGATCAACGTGTCGATGTGTGAGAGCAAGGACATCTTCAAGCAACTTCCGCCCGTGCAGCAGTTGGCGCTATCCGCGTTCAATATCGGCGGCCTGTTCTTCGGGCTCATTCCCGGTTTCATCCGCACCGCGCCTCCGCCGTTCAATATCGTGATCTCGAACGTGCCAGGAGCCCAGGAGCCGCTGTATTGGCGCGGCGCGCGCATGGTCGGAAACTATCCGCTGTCAATCCCGCTGGACGGGCAGGCGATGAACATCACCGTGACCACCAACGCCGAGAATCTCGATTTTGGCCTGGTCGCCGCTCGCGGGAGTGTGCCGCACATGCAGCGCATGCTCGGCCATTTGGAGACGTCGCTGAAAGACCTGGAACGCGCCGTCGGGGTCTAGCTCGGCAACCGATGCGAGCCGCGCAGCGGCGCGAGGAGGAGCCGGGCAATTCAGCTTCAGCTCGGCGACCGATGCGGGCCGCGCAGCGGCGCGAGGAGGAGCCGGGCAATCGAGCTCCAGCGTCGCCTTACTCGGGCAGCCGCAGCTCGGGTTTCTCGACTTCTTCGATGTTGACGTCTTTGAAGGTGACGACCCGCACCTGCTTGACGAACCGGGCCGGCCGGTACATGTCCCACACCCAGGCATCGGCGAGTCGCAGCTCGAAGTACACCTCGCCGTCCGCGTTGCGCGGCACCATCTCCACGCTATTTGCCAGGTAGAACCGGCGCTCGGTCTCCACGACGTAGCTGAACTGGCCCACGATGTCCTTGTACTCGCGGTACAGCGAGAGCTCCATCTCGGTTTCGTACTTCTCGAGATCTTCGGCACTCATTTGCCCAGCCGTCCTTCTCCCTCGGCAAGTTCCCCGGGTCCCATCTTCCCCCACCCGTTTCCCCCGAGCCGGTCCGGTGTAGTCGACTTGAATTCCGTGACTACCCGGGTGCCCGACGCCGTCGCCACTCGCCGGACGTTGATGAACGAATGGCGGTGCTCAGAGCAAGGGCCCAACGCCGTCAGCGCCGCGCTGTGCCCGGGCGTGCAGTACCCCTTGTGTTCGGCGAACCCGTACCCGGGATGCTGCGCGTCCAGCCCCACCATCAACCGGTCCCGGCTGACCTTCGCCAGCACACTGGCCGCGGCAATGCAGGCCGCCGTCGCGTCGCCGTCGATCACCGGCAGCGACGGCATCGGCAGCCCCGGCACCCGAAAGCCGTCGCTGAGCACGTACCCAGGCCGCACCGACAGGCCAGCCACCGCTCGCCGCATGCCCTCGATGTTGGCAACGTGCACGCCGCGCCGGTCGACTTCGGCTGGCGGAATGAACACCACGTGGTACGCCAACGCATAGCGGCGAATCACCGGAAACAGCTTTTCGCGGGTCTTCTCGGTGAGTTTTTTCGAATCATCAAGGGCGGCCAGGCTTTCCAACCGTCCCGGCCCGAGCACGCAGGCCGCCACTACCAGCGGTCCCGCGCAGGCGCCGCGGCCGACCTCGTCGACGCCGGCCACCGGTCCCAGACCGCTGCGATACAGAGCGGATTCCAGGGTACGCAACCCGGAAGATTTGCGGATTACCGTCCGCGGCGGCCACGCCGTGGCCACGGCTATTGACCTTGTTGAGGGTTCACCGACTTCACTGTGCCCCAGCGCGACGGCGGCCACACGATGAATCGGGCCTTGCCGATGACGTTGCTCACCGGAACAGTGGCCGACATCGGATCGCCGGTGCAGAGAAGACCTTTCAGCGCGTCCGCCGGCACGCTGGTGCAGTGGGCCCGCGAGTCGGCCGAGTGGGTGCGGTTATCGCCCATCACCCACAGCCGTCCCTGCGGAACGCTGACCGGTCCGAATTCGCCGCCCAGACACGGGTACACCGACGGGTCTGCCATCATCGTCGCGGCATTCAGGTACGGCTCCTTTAATCGGATGCCGTTAACCGTCAGGCCGGTGTTGGCCCGGCACTGCACGGTCTGACCCCCCACTGCGATGACGCGCTTGACCAAGTCGTTCTCGTCGGGCGGAACGAAGCCGACGAACGACAGCCCGTTCTGCACCCAGCGCACCACGGTGTTGTGCGAGCGGATCGACTTGTAGCCGATGTTCCACGACGGCGGTCCCTTGAAGACGATGACGTCGCCGGGTTGCGGTGAGCCGAATCGGTAGCTGATCTTGTCGACCATGATGCGGTCACCCACGCAACCGGAACACCCGTGCAGGGTGGGTTCCATGGACTCCGACGGAATCAGGTAGGGCCGCGCCACGAACGTCAACATGACGTAGTAGAGCACCACCGCGATCGCGGCCAAGATCGCCGCTTCCCGCATCGCCGCCCGCTTATTGCGTTTGGGCTCTTCCGCTTTTGTCTGGGCGGTGGCCGTATTGCCGGCGGCGGGATCGCGGGTAGCGACTTGGGGCTCCGCCGGATCGGAATCGGCTTGGCGCTCAGGCGACGAGTCGGCGGTTTCGGTCACGACATCAGCCTAGAGGCGATCGCAAGCGCGGCGGAGCCGGGCGCAGCGGGTCGCCGACCGACCAGGCTAGAGGCGATCGCAAGCGCGGCGGAGCCGGGCGCAGCGGGTCGCCGACCAATCAGGCCAGAGGCGATCGCAAGCGCGGCGGAGCCGGGCGCAGCGGGTCGCCGACCGACCAGCCGTCAGCGCTTCTCCTTGATCTTCGCCTTCTTGCCACGACGCTCGCGTAGGTAGTACAGCTTGGCGCGTCGAACGTCACCGCGGGTCACTACCTCGATGTGGTCGATGTTGGGCGAATGCACCGGGAAGGTGCGCTCGACGCCGACGCCATAGCTTTCCTTGCGCACGGTGAAGGTCTCACGGATGCCTCCGCCCTGGCGGCGGATCACCACACCCTTGAACACCTGGATGCGCTGCTTGTTGCCCTCGATCACCTTGACGTGCACGTTGATCGTGTCGCCGGGGTTGAAGGCCGGGATGTCGTCGCGCAGCGACGCCTTGTCGACGAAGTCCAGCGTGTTCATTTCGACAGGCACTTCCTTGCAGGTCGCGGCTGCGGGACACTGCCCACGCACACGTGAGGCGATCACCGAGCCGATGAGTTCGGGCATCTGAGCGTATCTCGCAACAGGCGGAGGCAGCCGGCCCACCAACAGCTGCTGGAGACAACTGGTCAATTGTGCCAGATGGGCCTCTCCGCAGCGAAATCACAGGGAATCACCGCCCGTCGCTAAGCTGCAAAGCCGGCCACGGGTGGTAGATATGACGGAGGCCTAACTACATGAACGGGAAAGCCTCGGCTTGTCGCGCCGGGCAGTGCAGTGCGGCACGTTCCAATCCG
>NZ_DASRBZ010000562.1:0-25904 GCF_035653355.1 Mycobacterium sp.
TCAACTCGCCGCACAACCCGACCGGCATGGTGCTGACGGCGGACGAGCGCGCGGCCGTTGCACAGATCGCGGTGGACGCCGACTTGCTGGTCATCAGCGACGAGGTCTACGAGCACCTCGTGTACTCATCACCGCAAGAGCGTCGCCACCGCCCGCTGGCCAGCGTCGACGGCATGGCCGAGCGCACGATCACCGTCTCGAGCGCGTCGAAAGTTTTCAACTGCACCGGGTGGAGAATCGGATGGGCTTGTGGCCCAGCGAGATTCATTGCCGGGCTGCGGGCGGCTAAACAGCATTTGAGCTACGTCGGCAGCGCGCCGTTCGAGCCCGCGGTGGCCCTGGCGCTGAACACCGGAGATGCCTGGATCGCTCAGCGACGAACCTTGTTGCAGGCCCGGCGAGACCGGCTGGCGACGGCGTTAACCGAGATCGGCTTCGCCGTGCACGACAGCGCCGGCACCTACTTCCTGTGCGCCGACCCGCGTCCACTGGGTTACGACGACAGCACGGCTTTTTGTGCGGCGATCGCCGAGAAGGCAGGGGTGGTCGCGATGCCGATGTCGGATTACTGTGATCCGGCGGCCGAACACGCCGCAGCATGGAATCACTTGGTGCGCTTCAACTTTGCCAAGCGCGACGCTACCCTCGACCTGGCGATCACGCGACTTGCCGCGCTGCGCGACTCTCGGTAGCTCCCGATTTGGCTCAGGTTTGTGCGTATGCCAGTGGCGATCGTGATGGGGGCGTGGCGGGGATCGCCTATGCGTCAACCTGTTTGGCTTGGGTGCAGTGCCGGTAATGATCGGCTCCGGTAGCCAAGCTAGTTGTTTGTTGGTGGGGGTTGCGGCTGGAAGGGTTGGTACCAACCGCTTCGGCTGACGTACACCCGTTGCGGCGACTGGGTTACCGCGGCTCGCGGGGCCGGCTCGCCACCGCGATCTGCGGTCTGAACGCGCCGCCGCGCAGCTCGACCGTGATCTGCGGATCGGCGTATCCGGCCAGTGCGCGCAACGCCGACGGGCTGTAAGCGCGCAGCGAGCTGATCAACCCGTCGTGCGCTGCCGGTCTCACTGCTGCGAGCGGCAGCCTTAACGCCAACCGGAAGAGGTGCAGGAATGGTGGCGGACGCCGAAAGTCGATGATCAGTAGCTTGTCCGCGACCCGGGTGCCTTCGGCGAACACTCGGGCGGCCTGCGCCGGTGGCATGTGGTGGAAGGACAGCGCCAGCACGGCGAGGTCGTATTGCCCGTCGGGCGCGTCGATGGCGGTCGCATCCATCTGACGGACCACCGCGCGTGGGTGGCTGCCCAAATCGCCGGCGGCGATCGCGGTCACCGACGCAGCATCGATGTCGGTAACCGTGACGTGTGCGGTGGGATGCATCTCCAGCAGCGCTAACGACAGACCGCCGTGACCGGAGCCCAATTCAAGGATCTTGGGATCTGCTACGTCAGCCACCTGATCGAGGGCAATGCGCGCGAGCTTCTTGTGGATGCCGAATCTGCGCCCGGCGCGTTCCAATGAGCGGACCACTTTGCGTTTCAGATGGTCGACGTCGTCGCGGTCGAGGTATTCCAAACGATCCGTCTGCAGCCACCGGTCCAGGCGCGATGCATCAGGTCCACCGCGCGGCATGCTGTCGATGTCAAAAATTTCGGCCATGTCGTCCATCATGGACCTACCGATAAGCACTATGCATGCTGATCGGGAACGATTGTCACTTCGGCGACCTCGTAGCCGTGAAGGAAGTTCGAATGACGAGGTTCTTCACGGCCAGTAACTTCAATGGAAGAAATGAGACGCGCCAAAACGGTTAGCAGGCAGCGCAGTTCGATACGAGCCAACACCGCGCCGACACAGTAATGTGGACCGCCGCCGAAGGACAGGTGCGGGTTGGGTTTGCGATCCACCACGAAACGCTCAGCGTCGGAAAAGACGGTCTCATCACGGTTGGCCGACGGTATCCACAAGACGATGCGGTCGCCTGATCGAATCTTCGCTTCGCCCATAGGAATCTCAGCGGTGGCGGTCCGCATCACGTGTGCCGGCGGAGAAGTCCAGCGCAGCATCTCCTCGACAGCTGTGTTGAGCAACTCGGGGTGCTCGCGCAGCCGCTGCCAGCAAGCCGGATCGCGAGCAAAGGCCACCAGGCCACCGGACATCGCTAGCGGAGTCGTTTCCAGTCCGCCGGTGAGCATGCCATCGAGATTGAGCAAAATCTCGTCGTCGGTAAGCGTTCGGCCGTCCACGGTTGTCTGGGCCAGCGCAGTGACAAAGTCGTCCTGCGGATTGGCCCGACGCTGCTGGAGCAGGTCATAGAGATACATCAGCAAGGCGCCGTGCGCCTCGGCGGCCTCTTGCGCGACATTGGTGGCGTAGGCGGCGTCGGTCAGCCTGCCCAGTTCCGCCCAGTCCGCGTGCGGTATTCCCAGCACTCGCGCAAGCACTTGGCGGGCGATGGTCGCGCCGAGATCTTTGACGGCGTCAAAGGAGCCGCCTGCTGCGACCAAATCGGTGACCAGTTTTTCGATGTCGTTGTCGATATCCGAACCGATCCGGTCAATCGCCGTGCTTGACAGCCAAGCCGAATGTGCGGCACGCAATCTGCGGTGATCGGCACCGTCGGTGACGACCAGCATTTTCCCCGAAGCCAGCGCAACCGCACGGGCATTGGCGCCCAGACGCATGCCCGAGCCTGACGCGAACTGCCGGGGATTTTGCAGCACTTCGCGCGCCAACGCGTGGCTGGTAACCGACCAAAACTCGCCGTAGGTGGCCGACGTGGTCCACGCAATCGGATGCTCGCGGCGCGCCGCCTGCCACATATCGAACCGATTGGGCGCAGCGTGAAAAGCCGGGTCGGCCGGGTCGGTGGGTGTGGCGTCAGGCCGCCAAACGGGTGACCGCCCGTTTCGCCCCCCGGACGGGTAGTCGGACACACCTAGCTGATTCACCGGACGCCCCGCTCTCAAACGGCTTGATCACCGACGTAAGACCCTCTCGCGGACCATATCGGTGAGGAAGCGCCTGGCCGGCACTGGGCGGAAGGCGCGTGCCGCGTCGGTGAGCGCGTCGCGGGCCTGCGCGCTCAGCTCAATATCGGCGGCGGCAACGTTGAACTCGAGTTGCTCGACGCTCGACGCCCCGGGAATGGCGACGACGCCCGGCAGGCTGGTCAGCCAGGCCAGCGCCACTTGTGCCGGCTTGGCGTCGACCTCGGCGGCGACGTCGCGCAACGTCTGGAGCAGCGGCTCGATCCGGCGCAGGTTCTCGGTACCGAAAAGCGGGTTGACCGCGCGGACGCCACCGGGCCGGTTTTCGACGCTGTACTTGCCGCCCAGCAGCCCCTGCGCCAGTGGACTGTAGGCGATCACGATGCGGTTCTCCCGCTCCGCGAACGGAACCAGGTCGTCGAGCGCCTCGGGATGCGCAAGCGAGAAATGCACCTGGTTGCTGATGACCGGACGTCCGAGCGCGGCGTCGGCCTTCTGCCAACGTGACAGCGAATAGTTGGAGACGCCGGCCGCACCGATAGCGCCGCTGTCCAGCAGCTCGCGCATCCCGGGCATGATCACCGAATCGGGCACCACCGGGTTGGGCTGGTGGATTTGGTACAGCGGGATGCGGTCCAGCTGTAGCCGACGCGCACTGGCGCGCTCACGCTGCTTGACCACCGCGGGAAACGGCGCGATCGGCATGATCTTGCTGGCGACGACAACCTCGGCCCGCTTGTCTCCGAGTGCCTCGGCGAGGATCCGTTCGCTCCGCCCCAGCCCGTAGATCTCGGCGGTATCGAACAGCGTGACCCCCAAGGCGAGGGCGCGCTGAACGATGTCACGGGCCGCACCAGAGGCATAACTGTCCCCGTAGCCCCACTCGAACGATCCGAACTGCCAGGTGCCGAGCCCGATCCGGCTGACTTTCCCGATTCCGTCGACGTCCAGATACTTCATATGCCCACCGTACTGAGACGGCCACCACGCCCACCGCGAGTGTCCACCCAATGGCCGATACGCTGTGCCTGCAGCGGCTCGTTACAAGAGAGGGCGGAAATGTCACGGACGGTGGTGATCGGCGCCTCGAGTGGGCTCGGGCGCTGCATCGGGGTTGGGCTGGCGCAGCGAGGTGATCAGGTCGCGCTTCTGGCCCGGCGCCGAGAGCGGATCGAAGCCGCGGCGAAGGACGCCGGACACGACGCGATCGCCATCGAATGCGACGTCACTGACGAGGCGTCGTGCCGGTCGGCTGTCACCGAGGCCGCCCAGGCGCTTGGCGGCATCGACAACCTCGTCTACACACCCGCCATAGGGCCGCTCGTCCGTATGGTCGACACCGACGCCGAAACTTGGCGGCGCATCTTCGACACCAACGTCATCGGCGCGGCGCTGGCGACTGCCGCGGCGGTGCCGCACTTGACGGCCTCTGCGGGCAAAGCGGTCTATCTTTCTTCTGACGCAGGCACTTTCGGGCCGCCATGGCCGGGCCTGGGGGCCTATGGCGTCAGCAAGGCCGCGCTGGAGAGGCTGGTGGAGGCGTGGCGGGCCGAGCACCCCGACATCGGCTTCACGTGCCTCATCGTCGGGGAGTGCCCCGGCGGAGAGGGTGACGGCCAAACGGGAATGAGCAGCGACTGGGACCTCGAGCTGGCCAAGCAGACCTACCCGCTTTGGTTGTCGCGTGGCTGCATGCCCGGCAAGTTGATGCCCGTCGAAGACCTCATCGAAGTGGTGCACACGATCTTGCGCACCGATGCTGCGACGTCGATGCCGGTCGTGGTCGCCAGAGGCGCACCGGCCAGCCCACCAGCCTTCCCGGATCCCGGTGGAACGTAGACGGGCGAAGACCGTTCCTCCACCAATCAACCGGGTCGGGCCACTACACTGCCGAACTCATGGCTGTTCGGCGCCGTCCTCGTCATTGCCGACATTGGCGGATACACGCACTACATGCATTGGAACCGGATGCACCTGGCCCATGCGCAGCTGACGGTGGCGGCACTGCTCGAGGCGGTCATCGACGCGGGCAAGGGCCTCAAGTTGGCGAAGCTGGAGGGTGATGCCGCTTTCTTCTGGGCGCCAGACGGCGACGCCAAACTGCTTGTGTGCGATGGGCTGCCCCGGATGCGAAAAGCGTTCCTCGCATGTCGCGAAAGGATGAAGAAGGACGATACCTGTGACTGCGCGAGCTGCGCGCAGCTCGACAAGCTGTCAGTCAAGTTCGTGGCGCACCAAGGCGAGGTGGCGGAGCAACGGGTGAAGCGCCGCATCGAGCTCGCCGGCGTCGATGTAATCCTGGTGCACCGGATGCTGAAAAACCAAGTGCCAGTACGGGAATACGTGCTGATGACCGAGCCGGTGGCGCAGTGTCTCGAGGAGTCGGTGCGCCGGCTGTGCACGCCGCTAATTCACGACTTCGATGACATCGGCCAAACCTCCACGTACTACATCGACCTCGCCGCGTCCGAGATACCACCGACCATGCCCGAGCGCAGGACTTCTGCCCGTCTGGGAGCCAAGCTGAAGTTTGAGTTGAGTGCATTGCCGTTCGTCCTGGGCATCAAGAAACCCGCCGTCGGCTTCCGCAACCTTGGCCGCGGCACCACAGAAATGACCCCGGCATGAACTACGCGGCCTCGGTTCACTGGGCGATCCGAGGTGTTTGCGTTGCCCGCGCTGGTAAGTCGGTCGGTCTAACATGTGCCGAGGAAATCGCATTATCGGGCAGGGGAGATTTATGGTCGAGATTCACGTCGAGCGCACCATTGCCGCATCTCCGGAAAGGGTCTTCGACTGGCTGGCCGATCCGCGCAGTTTGGCCGCGGCGCCGGCGGTTCTCAAGGCCGGTTGGGCACAAGGCGTCTCCGAACCTGCCGTCGGCGCGCTGCGGGAGGTGCGGGGAGTCGGCACCTGGTTCCGCGAAGAGATCACGGCCTTCGATCGCCCGCACAGCTACTCATATCTGATCGTCGGCTCATTCCCGCCGTTCAACCACGAGGGCGGCACCCTGACGTTCACCCCGTCGGGCGAGGGCACCCACGTCGATTGGCGGAGCAACTACACCCATCCGGCCCGCGCAGGAGGCGCGTTGCTGGAGGCAATCACGCGCCGATTGCTGCGCTCGAGCTTCCTGGCGATTCTTGCCGGCTGCGCCAAGGCGCTGGAGAGCCAACAGCGATCTCAGCAGTGATACCGGTAGACGAGCCGGGCGGAAGTGGGTAGCTAATGTGATGGCCCGATCAGCCAGCCCCGCCGTCGGCCGACTCGGATGCAATTAGTGCGTATGTCAGCGGGGATCTTGATGAGGGCGTGGCGGAGATCGCCTATGCCTCAACCCGTTTGGGCTTGGGTGCAGTGCTGGTCATGTCGGCTCCGGTGGCCAAGCTAGTTGTTTGTTGGTGGGGGTTGGGGCTGGAAGGGTTGGTACCACCACCAGTCGGCGCGTTCGCCGGTGGGCCCAGGACACGGTGCGACGGCGGGCGGGGGACGGTTGGGCGCACGTGCGAGCGATGCTGCGCTGAGCCGTCGACCGGAGCTGTCGGTGACGATGAGATCGTCGGCGGTTCCGGTGATGGTGATGACGCCGCGGTGGTGCAGCCGATGGTGATACGGGCAGACCAGCACCAGGTTGGCCAGCTCGGTGGCACCGCCGTCTTCCCAGTGGTGGATGTGGTGGGCGTGCAGGCCGCGGGTGGCGCCACAGCCGGGGACCGCGCAGCTGGGGTGGCGGTGCTCGAGGGCGCGGCGTAGCCGCCGGTTGATCACCCGGCTCGCTCGGCCGGCGCCGATGTGCTGCCCGTGCCGTTCGAACCAGACTTCATAGGTGGCATCACAGGTCAGGTATTTCCGGTCGGCGTCGCATAGCAGCGGACCTAGATGCAGCGCCGCGGCGCGCTGGGCAATGTCGAGGTGCACCACCACCGTGGTGTGCTGCCCGTGGGGCCGGCGGGTGGCCTCGGCGTCCCATCCGGCCTCGACCAGGCGCATAAACGCCTCGACGGTGCTCGGCAGCGGGGGACAATTGTCTGACCCGCGCTCGCCGTGGTCGTGTTTCCATTCGGCGATCAGCGCATCCAGGTGAGAGGCCAGGGCGGCGTCGAACGTCGCCGCCTCGTCGTGGGGAAGTCTGATTCGCCAGTAACTGCCCTGCTCGTCGGTGGTCTTGGTGATCAAGCGCTGCGGTTGCGGTCGAGGATCGGGGTCGGGTCGCGGTTCGAGCTTCACCGCGGTGCGCAGCTGGTTGACCGTGGCAACCGCCGCCAGCGCCGCGTAATGCTCATCGGACCCCTCGCCCGCCCGTGCGGCGATGACGCCGAGCTGATCCAGCGACAGCCGCCCCTCGGCCAGGCCCGCCGCGCAGCGGGGAAACTCGGCCAGCCGGCGCGCCACGGTGGCGATGGTGTGGGCGTTTGCCGATGAGGCGCCGAGTTTCCAGGCCACCAACGCCGCCACCGAGCGTGCACCGGTGGCGCCGCACAGCTCGTCGCGATCCAGCTCGGCGACGATCTGCACGATGCGCCCGTCAATCGCATTGCGCTGACCGGCCAACTCCGCCAACTCCTCGAACAGCACCTCAAGGCGCTCGGCAGGGCTTAGCGCCGCGGCAGCCGATGCGGTCGAAGACATAACGTCATCATGGCAGCCAGGTACGACAAGTTTCGGCCACCGATCCGCGCGGGGCGGTGCGCTCATCATCTGCCAAGCGGCACAGCCTCATTGGCCGCCAAAACAGGTCCCACCGCGGCCTTGCGCACGGGGCCTCGAAAGGCAACTACAGCGAAGGCGTGAGAGCGAATCACAACTGCCCGTTTGAATTTCAACAAGCTGGCATTGAGGATATTTTGGCAACGCGTCAGCTTGTTCGCTTGTGTTCGCCGAGTGTCGATCCAGGACGGACATGGCGCCGTCCGGTGACGGCCATTCCGACAGCGCCGCCGACGAGCAACGTCAGCCATGCCAGGTGCGCGACCAGCACAGCAATCCGCCGGTCCGTCAACGCGCCTACCCGGTGGCCGCCGACCCGGTACAGCGCCATATCAGCGTCACGGTAGACCGGACGCAGTAAGTCGAGCGTGCGCGCCGCCGCGCCCATGTCGCCTGCGGTTCCTGACTCGACGACCAGCCACGCCACGCCGGCATCGCGCAGCGCGCCGGGATCGGCGCCCGCCAGCAGCAGGCCCTGCACCGCGCGCGCGTGGGCGCCTTCCCCGGCAACGGTGACCCCGGAAACCGTCAGGTCACCGGTTGTCAGCACGTCGGCGCGCAGCCAGCGCGGCAGCGGGTCCAGTACGGGTGACCGACCTGACCAGGAGAAGCGGCGCATGGTGCCCGCCGGCAGCACCGCCACCGGGCCGGGATCCTGGTTGATCAGCGCCGACACGGCGGGCCAGCCGACGGGGTAGTGCACCGGCTGCATTTTGCCGCCGACACCCCAGCAGAGATCCGGTAGGCCCGCTATCAGCGCGACGCAGCACGCCACTGCCGTCACCGCCGGCCGCAGCCAACGCTGCAAGGTGACCACCGCGCCGGCCCCGGCCAGTGCATATCCCGGCATCGCCAGCGCCACCCACTTCTGACCGTCCCGGACCACCGCGAGCGCCGGAACCGCGTCGACCAGCGCACGCAACAGCGCCAGCCCCGGACCGGTGGCCAGCAGCGCAGGCCCCAGCACGGCGGCCGCCGCCAGCATGAGCAGCGGCACCGCCGCCGCCCGGCGCAGCACCACCGGCAGACCAGTCGCCACCATCGCCAGCAGTGCCACGGCTGCCACCACCGCGAAAATTGTTGTGCGCGAAGTAGGCACGGCCTCGGCGTTCCAGATCCCCCCGAGGCTGGCCAAGCTGCCGAGCGTGCCCAAACCGGGTTCGGCGCGCGGGGCGAACACGGCAACCGCGGGAGCCTGCGCCCAGGTACGCGTCCCCCAGGACGGGCCCAGCACCGACGCCGTCAACCAGGGCAGCGCCGCCACCACCGCGACGGCCACCGTCGCACTCACGCACAGCCAACGCCCATAGCCGGAGCCGCGCGTCGTCGCGCACACCAGGGCCACCGTCGCCGCCACGATCAGGCCGGTCGGCGTCAACCCTGCCAGCGCAACCCAAAAGGCCAAGGCAAAAAATCTTCGCCGGCCGCCTGCCAACCGCAGACCGAGCATGGCCGTCGCAATCCATGGCAAGCACCCGTAGCCGAAGAGCAGACTCCAATGCCCCTGCAACAGCCGCTCAGCGACATAGGGATTCCAGGTCGCCAGCGTGATCGCGACGAACTCGCCGGGCCGTCCCGCTTCGGGCAGCACCACCGCGGCCAAGCGGGCCGCGCCGCAACCGGCCAGCCACAACGCCAGCACCAGCAGTGCCTTGACCACGACGCCGCCGTCGAGCAGATGCGAGGCCACCGCTACCACGAAATCCTGTGGCGTTGCCCGTGGCGCCGACTCTCCCAGTCCGAGCGCGGTATCGGACAGATATGACCGCGGCGTGGACACCGCGTCGCGCAGCAACAGATAGCCCGGGCCCAGCAAGGGGCCGACCACCAGCAGCGCCAGCAGCAAGGCGTATCCCGGCGCGGACCACTGCACAGCCCGGCGCATTATCCGGGTCACAGTCGGTTAGTGACGCTCGGGCGGACCTGAGTCGTGCGGACCGGAATCAGTCGGACCGGACTCCGCCGGCCCTGACTCGGGATGAGGTGTTCCAGCAGTGGGCGCACCGGGATGAGGTGTACCAGCGGTGGGCGCACCGGGATGAGGTGTACCAGCGGTGGGCGGTGCAGCCCCGTCATCCAGATCGGGCCGCGTCGGGAGGATCTCGGTCTCGGCTTCAGCCCCCGACACCGCCTGGCCCGCCGTGTCGTCTCGGCCGAAGAAGCCGTGGTCAGCTCGGTCCAGACCAGGGTCGATCAGCGCGGCCTCGGTCCGCAGGCTGAACCAGCCGAGCACCGCACCGCCGATCAGCGCGATCAGACCGGCTGCGGTGAACGTGATGGGCAAAACCCGTGACCACAGCGCCAGCCGGTCACGCTCATCGCGGGCCGCATTGACTTGTGCCTCAATGGTTTCCTCATTGGAGGTGACTTTGTAGTCGGCGATCGTCACCTCGGGCTTGAGCGGATCGCGGGCGAAGTAGTGGTTAGCGTGCTCTTGCTCTTTGACGATGGTGCCCGACACCGGGTCAACCCAGAATGTCCGCTGCGCCGCGTAATAGCGCGTCATGGTGATTTTTTCGTCCGGATTGTCGCCAGGCACGCCCCACATCGCTGCCGACGCGGTGACTTTGCCGTCGTCGTCATTGGCGTAGAGCGAGGGGTATTTGACCGGGTCGACGAGCTTGCCGTCGCCGTCGTAGCCGACATTCTGGGTGAACTTGTAGGTGGTCAGACCGTTGACGTCGTCTTGGCCTTGGTAGTTGGCGTCGTATGCCTTTTGTGCGATCGGGTCGAAGTAGGGGTAGGTCTTCTTCTCGGTGTGAAACGGGAACCGGTAGGACAACCCGTCGTGTGGGAGCGCGATGTTGGTGGGCGGGCTCTCGTCCTTGATGGTGCGCGGTTTCTGCACGGAACCGCCGGGATGCGTTTCGTCGGAGACGGCCATCGCCGTTTTGCGGTTGAGGGTGACGGTGTCGACGATCGCCAGCAGCAGTCCGGTGTCCTTCTGCTTGTCGCTACGCCGCACCGTGCTGCCGACTTGCAGCGTGACCACATCGGCGTTGGCGGGTGACTCGACGCTGATCTGCTGCTGGGACACCAGCGACACGTTCTGGTTGACCACGTAGTGGTCACCGGCCATCGACCCCGGGTCGAGCGCGGTTCCGTTGCCGTCACTGATCAAGGTGGTGTCGAGGTCGAGCGGGATCTTGGTGATCCTGCTCGTGGTGTATGTCCACAACAGCAACGCGGCGATCAGCAGAGCAGCCCCGAGACCCATGATTCCGCACGCGGCGATCCGCAACATGACTGCTCGGTTCACGTTGCGTGACCTCCTTCTGGTCCGAGATCGCCCCCACCGGCGTGCGCCCGTGGGCACCTCCCGCTTGCGGGGGAGCAGCGAGGCAAAACCCGTTTGACCCTAACAGCAGACATTAAGGTCGCGGCTTATGTACCGAATCTCGCCGCAAGCACGTGCGGTGTACCCAGCTTGGGCGGCCTCACACCGCACGGCAGACTGTGCTGATAACCCGCGCCGGTAATGCGATGAGGAGGAGCGGCGCACATGACTGACAGGCCGCAGGTCGGTGGCACCCGCAGCTTCCTGCCGGCCGTGGAAGGCATGCGCGCCTGTGCGGCCATCGGGGTCGTCGTCACCCACGTCGCTTTCCAGACGGGGCACTCCAGCGGCGTCGACGGCAGGTTGTTCGGCCGGTTCGACTTCGCTGTGGCAGTGTTCTTCGCGCTGTCGGGTTTTTTGCTGTGGCGGGGACATGCCGCGGCGGCACGAGGCCTCGGGGCTCCGCCGGCGACGGGTCACTATCTGCGCTCTCGGGTGGTGCGCATCATGCCCGGCTACGTGGTGGCCGTCGTGGTGATCCTTTGTCTGCTGCCTGACGCCGACCACGCCAGCCTGACGGTGTGGCTGGCGAATCTGTCGCTGACCCAGATTTATGTTCCGCTCACCCTGACGGCGGGTTTGACGCAGATGTGGAGCTTGTCAGTTGAGGTGAGCTTCTATCTGGCGTTGCCCATCCTGGCGCTGTTGGCGCGCCGGATCCCGGTCCGGCTGCGGGTGCCGGTGATCGCCGCTGTCGCAGTCGGCAGTTGGGCCTGGGGCTGGATTCCGTTCGGGGCGACGCCCGGGCTCAACCCGCTGAACTGGCCGCCGGCGTTTTTCTCCTGGTTCGCCGCGGGCATGCTGCTGGCCGAGTGGCTGTATATGCCGCTCGGGCTGCCGCACCGGTTGGCGCGGAGCAGGGTGTTGGTGGCCGGTGTCGCGGTGGTGGCCTATCTGATCGGCGCATCACCATTGGCGGGCCCGGCTGGGTTGACGCCAAGCACCGCTGGGCAATTCGCCGTCAAGACCGCGATGGGCGCTGTGTTGGCCTTCGCGCTGGTGGCACCGCTGGTACTGGACCGGCCCGACACCCCGCACCGGTTCCTGGCCACGTCGGGGATGGTGACCCTGGGTCGGTGGTCGTACGGCATTTTCGTGTGGCACCTGGCTGCGCTGGCGATGGTGTTTCCGGTGATCGGCGAATTCGCGTTCACCGGGTCGATGCCCGTCGTGCTGGTGTTGACCCTGATCTTCGCCGTCGCGATCGCAGCGGTGAGCTTCGCGCTCGTCGAGTCACCGTGCCGAGAAGCGTTGCGCCGCTGGGAACATCGCAGCACCCAGCCCGGGCAAGACCCGCGGGACGTTCCGGGGATCGAGCCTGTCAGCAGTGTTGCCGCGCCTGCAACCGCGTGATGACGTCGGCGCGCACCGCCGAGCGGCGCGCCTTGCCGGCATCGTCTCGCAGCGGGGCGTCGACGAATTCCACGGTCCGCGGCACCTTGTATGCGGCGATGTGCTCACGCAGAAACGCTTGCAGCGCTTGCTCGTCCAGCGTCGACCCGCCGCTGGTTTGTACCAGGGCGTAGGGCACCTGACCCAGATCGTCGTCGGGAACGCCGACCACCAGACACGACAGCACGTCAGGGTGCGCCGACAGCGCGTTCTCGATCTCGGCGGGATACACGTTGCGGCCGCCGACGGTGAACATGTCGACGCGGCGGTCCGATAGGTAGAGGTAGCCGTCGGCGTCGAAATAGCCGAGATCACCCAGCGAGTCCCAGCCGTCGCGCGTCTTGGCCGAAACACCGACATAGCGGTAGGTCGGCGGAGTGCCGGGACTGGGCCGCATGTAGATCTCGCCGACCACACCCGGCGGGCATTCGCGGCCGTCGTCGTCGAGCACCTTCATCTCGCCGGCGACGACGACGCCCACCGACCCGGGGTGGGTCAGCCACTGCTCGCCCGAGATGAATGTCAGTGCTTGAAGTTCGGTGCCGCCGTAGAGCTCCCAAACCTTCTCGGGCCCCAGCAATTCGATCCAGCCCTGCTTGATTGCCGGTGGACATGGCGCGCCCACGTGCCAGAACCGCCGGATCGATGACAGGTCGTAGGCATCAGGGTTGGCGCGGTAGACCGGCAGTAGCCGCTGCATGATCGTGGGCACGGTCGTCAAGAACGTGACGCGATGTTCGGTGATCAGCCGCAGAAACTCGTGTGGATCGAACCGGCTCATCAGCACCAGGTGGTGTCGCATCAGCAACGCGATGACTGCGGTGGTCATGCCGGTGTTGTGGGTCAGCGGCACAGAGACCAGGGTGGTGTCCCCCTCTTGTGCGCCCAGCGGGTAGCCGATGATGGGCGGTATCCGGCTGTCGCCGCCGGCTTCGATCAGCTTGGGGCGTCCGGTGCTTCCGCCGGACGCCATCGACTTCCAGCACGGCGAAACCGCTTCGGGCAGCGGGGCGTCCGATGTATCAGGTGTGAAGCCCGCTGGGACGCTGGGGATTTCACCTTTAGGATCCTTACGCCCGACGAGCAATGCTCGCGGCCGCAGCTGCAGGAGACCCTCGAATTCCGGGTCCGGCAGCCGCGGGGACAGCGGCTGGGGCACCGCACCGAGTTTCCAGCACGCCACCGCGGCCTGTATCCATTGGACGGAGTTGGGCAGCACGATCGTCACGTAATCGCCTACGCCGACGCCCCGTTCGGCGTAGGCCCGGGCCAGTCGGTTGGTCGACGCGTCCAGTTCGGCGCGCGTGATCGTGCACCCATCGCAGGTGACCGCCGGTTCCTCGGGTGCCTGTTGGGCCAGCCGCGAGATCTGCGTCCCGATCGGCGGTACCGGCTCACCCGGTGTCATTGGTAGGCGCCCTGGCGTTCGAAGATGCGGCGCGGGTTGTCGACGAGCATGGTGTCCAGCTGCTCGTCGGTGACGCCGCGCTCCTTGAGGGCGGGGATCACGTCGTTATGGATGTGCAGGTAATGCCAATTCGGCGCGGCGACCCGCAACAGGTCTTCGGGCAGCGCGTCGAAAAAGCAGTTGGCGTCGTGCGACAGCACCATCTTGTCGGCGTGCCCGCGCTCGCACATCCGGGCCACCGTGTTCACCCGGTCCTCGAACGGCAGGAACGCGTCGATGCCGAACCGGTCCATGCCGATGTAGGAGCCGTTATTGATGAGCTCTTCGAGGTAGTCGATGTCGGTGGTGTCGCCAGAGTGGCCGATCACCACGCGGGACAGGTCGACGCCTTCCTCGGCGAAGACGCGCTGCTGCTCGAGACCCCGCCGCGTGGGCGCGTGGGTGTGGGTGGAGATCGGCACACCGGTGCGTTTGTGGGCCTGTGCGACGGCGCGCAGCACCCGCTCGACGCCGGGGGTGACGCCGGGTTCGTCGGTGGCGCACTTGAGGATTGCGGCCCTGACTCCGGTGTCGGCGATGCCCTGCTTGATGTCGCGGACGAACAGGTCCGTCATGATTTCAGGCCCGTCCAGCGGCGCTCCGGGGCCGAGATAGTGGAAGCAGAACGGCACGTCGTTGTAGGTGTATAAGCCCGTCGCGACGATGATGTTCAGCTCGGTGGCCTGGGCGATGCGAGCGATGCGCGGAATGTAGCGGCCCAGTCCGATGACGGTGAGGTCGACGATGGTGTCGACTCCGCGAGCCTTCAGCTCGTTGAGGCGCTCGATCGCGTCGGCTTCGCGTTGGGACTCGTCGCCCCAGCTTTCCGGGTAGTTCTGCACGACCTCGGTGGTCATGACGAACACATGCTCGTGCATGAGGGTGACGCCGAGATCAGCGGTATCGATGGGGCCTCGTGCGGTATTCAGTTGCGGCACGCAGCCGATGCTAGAGCGATCGGGCGGCGCTGTCGGTGGATTGAGAAGCGCGGCTTGAAAGCGCCCGTAACGGCGGCCGCAGTGCTGCACTGGTGTCGAGGGCAAAGTCCGCCCAGCCATCAGTCAAAGTGGAGCGAAGCAATGAATGAGGTGCAATTCGGCGTATCGCTGGCACCGAGGGCCGAAGAACTCGACACCATCGTCAAGCTCGGCGTTGCCGCCGATGACGCCGGTTTGGACCTGCTCGCCATCCAGGACCATCCGTATGTGGCCGAGTTTGTCGACACCTTCAGCCTCATCGGCTATCTGCTGTCGCGGACCGCACGAATCCGGGTCTTTCCTGACGTGGCTAACCTGCCGCTGCGTCCGCCCGCAATCCTCGCTAAGTCAGCGGCCACATTGGATCTACTCAGCGGCGGGCGTTTCGAACTCGGTCTCGGTGGAGGCGCGAGCACCGAGGCGATCGCGGCGATGGGTGGTCCTATTCTCGCGCGCCGCGACGCGTTGCCCGCGCTGGCGGAGGCCATCGACGTTATCCGAGCGTTGTGGCGATCCGGTGAAACTGCCCGCGCCGGTGGAGGGCACTACCACGTCGACGGAGTGGACGCTGGGCCGGCGCCGGCGCACGCCATCGGGATTTGGCTCGGCTCCATCGGCCCGCGAGCCCTGGAATTGACCGGCCGGGTCGCCGACGGCTGGGCTGCCCCGATCCCGAATTACCTTGCCCACGAAGATCGAGCCGAGGCGCAGGAGCGCATCGATGCCGCCGCCCGCGCAGCCGGACGGGACCCGCATGCGATCCGACGACTTGCTCAACTACCGGGCGCCATTACCGATGATCGCGACGACGGCCCACCCGTCGGCAATAACTCTGTCATCGGGCCGCCGCAACGCTGGGTCGAGACCATCGCTCACTTCGTCCGCGACCTGAGATATGACACGGTGATCTTTTGGCCGGACGAGACCACCGAAACTCAGCTTCGCCGGTTCACCGACGAAGTGGTGCCCGGTGTGCGTACGGCACTCGCCGTCGAACAGAACTGACAGGTGGCAGCCAAAAAGCCGAGAGGGCAACGAGATTCGCAGCCGTCAGCTGCGAGCGAGGCTAGATTACGCGACCTGCTGCGCTCCTGCGGCATGTCTAGTGCACGCGTCTTGGCAGGCATGGTTGACCCCAGGCAGTACTTGGTGTGCGACCTCAACGCCGGTACGGATGGTCCCGGCCGCCACGATGCCCCCGATCGCGGATACGAACGCGGCAATGATCATCGCAACAGCGAAGCCGTGGCCTAGAGGTTGTCCCACGCCGGCGCGGATACCCGCCGCGACCGGCAGCACTGCGACGGCGAGCAAGCCGGCGATGCGTGCGATTGCGTTGTTGGCGCCCGATGCGGTTCCTGCATGGGTGTCAGGCACGGCGGCGAGGACGGCCGCGGTAAGCGGGGCGACGGTAATGGCCAGCCCGACGCCGAACACAGCGACGGCAGGCAGCACCGCTTCGAGATACGACGCTCCTGGCGTGATGCGGGCCATCAACGCCAAACCACCGGCAGCAACCAGCGGACCTATCGTCATCGGCAGCCGCGGACCGGTGCGCTCCGCAAGGGCACCGGCCCAGGGCGAGCCAATCAGCATGATGATCGTCATCGGCAGTGTGGCTAGCCCAGCGGCCAGCGCCGAGTAGCGCAGGCTTTGTTGCAGGTGCAGGGCGAGCAGGAAAAGTGCGCCGCCGAGTGCCGCATAAACGGCCAAGGTCGTCAGGTTGGCGCCGGTGAACTGGCGAGAGCGAAATAGCTGCATGGGCAAAAGCGGTGCAGCCGAATGTATCTCGATCGGCGGAAAGGCCGCTAGCGCTGCGGCGCCGATGACGGCAGCGGTCACTGTGACCGGTGTCCAGCCCCGCGAAGGTGCTTCGATCAGCGCGTAGGTCACCCCGGCAAAGCCCACCGTGACCGCTGCGGCGCCTAGAAGGTCCACTCGCCCCTGGGACGTGACATCGCGTGACTCAGGAATGTGCCGGGCTGCGATCCACACCGCCGCGGCGGCCAGCGGAATGTTCAAGAAGAACACCCACCGCCACGATGCGGCGTCGACAAGCCAACCGCCGATGAAGGGGCCGAGCGCCGAAGTCACCCCGGACATGCCCGCCCAGATCCCCACCGCACGGCCGCGGTCTTCCTCGGTGATTCCCGTGTCAATCAGTGCCAGGCTGCCGGGAACCAGCGCGGCCGCGCCGACGCCCTGCACCAATCGCGCGCCAATCAGCCAGCCCACCGTTGGTGACAGACCGCACGCTAGCGAGGCTGCAGTGAAAACGGCCAGGCCGCCCACGAAAATACGGCGACGGCCGTAGCGGTCGCCTGCCGCGCCTCCCAAGAGCAGCAACGAACTTAGCGTCAGCAGATAGCCGTCGAGTACCCACTGCTGGCCGGCCAGTCCGGTGCGCAGATCCCGCCCTATGGCGGGAAGCGCGACATTGACCACGGTGCCGTCGAGGAATGCGATCCCGGAACCGAGCACCGCGCCGGCGATCAGCCACCGCGCAGCAGGCGACGCCAAGGGTACCCTGCGCGACGCCACTGATCGAGAACGTTCGGGTTGCTCCACGACTCACGCTCCTTCAAGGCGCCTGAATTGAAAAGCGTTGGCTACGAACGCGTTTGGTGTGCCTTCCAACGATCCGGATCGTCCTCTAGCGCAGCGCGATCCCACTCCGCACGGGTTGCCGCCGCTTCGTAGGTGTCCTGCAGGAATCCGAGAAGCATTTGATCGGGGTCCGCCGCTTGCCGTACGACCTCGTAGGGCAAGAGGAACTCGCCGTGATCCTTGCTGTAGTGAGCCTCACCAGGCCTGACGGGGTAGTCCGCGAAGCCGTCCGGTTCGGGATAGGCGTAGGCGTAAAAGGCGCCCTCATCGCCGCCTCCCGGCCAAAACCCGCAGCTGCTCAGTTCGTGCGAGTACCCCTCCACCATCACCCAGTCCCCGACATTCGGGGCACCGCCGGGATGGCGAGGCGCGCGACGGCCGGAAAACCTCGTGCAAGCCAGATCCATTGCGCCCCAGAAGAAATGCACTGGGCTGACTTTTCCGACAAATCGTGATCGGAATTGGCCGAGTACACGGTTCGCATGCAGCAGCTGGCGCCAGAATAGGTGTGCGGCAGCGGCATCGTACGACTTGTGCTCGAAGTCCTCGGCGAATCGGAGGGCAGGGTCAACCTCGTTCGGGTGCGACTGGATGGTGGTGTGGAATCCCAATTCATCGAGCGCCTGCATTGTTTGGGAGTAGAAGTCGGCCACCGATTTTGGTTGCAGCCGCACACTACGGGCGGCGCCGGTGCTACTGCGGATCAGCAACTGATGGTCGACGAAATCGAACTCGATATCGAACGCCTCGGACCCCTGCGGAATCGCCGACGTCGTCAAGCCGCGCGGAGTCACGTACATGGTGACCTGCCACCAATGATTGACCATCGGCGAATGGGCGAGCCGCACCTTGCCGACGATCTGGGTCCACATGTGCAGCGTGTCCCGCGTTGGAGCCCAGTCCTCGACGCGCAGGCTCGGCCACTCGTCGCTGTGTTGCGCCATCCGATAACCACTCCTCGGTTCGGCCGCTCCGATCGGCGAAGTCCGACCCGCATCCCGCGGCGCACCCAGGTCACCTCGCGGCTCGATGTCGACGTTAGACCTCCCGCTACCGGCCTTTCTTGCACTCGCCTAAATCGCGGGATACGACGCCAACAGCGCCCACGCCCTTGAGGAGTGAGCTGCGTCACACTAGGATGACCAGTGGTCATCGACGCGAGGAGGACCGATGCCGACGGTGACGTGGGCCCGCGTCGATGCGGCACGCCGGGCAGCGGTGATAGAAGCCGCGGAGGCGGAGTTCGGAGCGCACGGGTTTTCCCGCGGCAGCTTGAACGTCATCGCGCGGCGCGCCGGGGTGGCCAAAGGCAGCCTGTTTCAGTACTTCGCGGACAAGCGCGACCTCTACGCGTTCATCGCCGACGTCGGAAGCCAGCGGGTGCGGTCCTACATGGAGGCCCGCATTCGCGAGCTCGACCCGAGCCGGCCATTCTTCGACTTTCTCACCGACCTGCTCGACGACTGGGTCGCCTACTTCGCCGACCATCCACGGGAACGGGCGCTCCACGCCGCGGCGAGCTTCGAGGTCGACACCGACGCTCGCATCAGTGTGCGAAGCGTGATCCACCGGCATTACTTGGAGGTCTTGCGCCCGCTCGTACGTGACGCTCGTGCCCGCGGCGACCTGCGGGCGGATTCCGACACCGACGCGTTGTTGTCGTTGCTGCTGTTGATCTTTCCGCACCTAGCGCTGGCTCCCTACGTGCGCGGCATGGACCCCATTCTCGGGCTCGACGAGCCCACACCCGAGCAGCCGGCGCTGGCAGTGCGCCGACTCGTCGCTGTGCTTTCCGCCGCGTTCTCGCCGGCAAAGCAGCCAACAATCAAGGAGGTCACATGACACGCGCACAGTACGGCTCGCTGGCCGCGGGCGGCCTGAATTGGAACAGCTTGCCGCTCAAGCTGTTCGCCGGCGGCAACGCCAAGTTCTGGGACCCCGCCGATATCGACTTCTCCCGCGACCGCGCCGATTGGGAGGCGCTTTCCGACCGGGAACGCGACTACGCCACCCGGCTGTGCGCGGAGTTCATCGCCGGCGAGGAAGCGGTGACCAAGGACATCCAACCGTTCATGGCTGCGATGCGGGCCGAAGGCCGGCTCGGCGACGAAATGTATTTGACGCAGTTCGCGTTCGAAGAGGCCAAGCACACCCAGGTGTTCCGGCTCTGGCTCGACGCCGTCGGGGTCACCGACGACTTGCACAGTTACTTCGACGACCTTCCGGCATACCGGCAGATATTCAACGAGGAACTTCCCGAATCGCTGAACACGCTATACGTGGATCCCTCGCCGGCTGCGCAGGTTCGCGCGTCGGTGACGTACAACCACATCGTCGAGGGCATGCTGGCGCTGACCGGCTACTACGCGTGGCACAAGATCTGCGTGGAGCGCGGCATTCTGCCAGGCATGCAGGAACTGGTGCAGCGCATCGGCGACGACGAACGACGCCACATGGCATGGGGCACCTTCACCTGTCGGCGCCACGTCGCCGCCGACGACGCGAACTGGACGGTGTTCGAAACGCGGATGAACGAGCTCATCCCGCTGGGGCAGCGCCTCATCGACGAGGGGTTTGCTCTGTATGCCCCCGACGTTCCCTTCGACCTGTCACTTGACGAGTTCATGGCATACGCCACCGACAAGGGACTGCGGCGACTCGGCACGATCAGCAGCGCCCGCGGGCGACCGCTCGAGGAAATCGACCTCGACTACTCACCACTGCAACTGGAGGACACCTTCGGCGCCGAAGACGCCAAGGCGCTGGCGGCTTCGGCATAACTCCGCCGAGATCGACGCCAGTACGTAAAAGACCAAAATTTCGGCGCTCACGTCGATCTCGCGATAAGGCACACGAATCGCTACTCGACCTTGTTCCCGCCGCCGCCGTCACCGCGGTCCGCTGAGCCGACCCAGACCGTTTTGGCGTTGCAGAACTCACGAATCCCGTGGCCGGCCAGCTCACGGCCGTAGCCGGATCGCTTGACGCCGCCGAACGGCAGCTCCGGATACGACACCACCATTCCGTTGATGAAGACCTGGCCGGCTTCGATGTCGTCGATAAAGCGCTGCTGCTCGGACTCGTCGCGGGTCCAGGCGTTGGAGCCCAGCCCGAAGGTGGTGGCATTGGCCAGGTCGATCGCCTCGTCGATGTCGGCGGCGCGATACACCGATGCCACCGGACCGAACACCTCCTCGCAGAAAATCGGCATGTCACGGCTGATGTCGGTGATCACCGTCGGCAGGTAGAACCAGCCCGGCCGATCCAGACGCTCTCCGCCGCAGCGGATCGCCGCACCGGCCGCGGCGGCCTCGTCGACCAGCTTCTCCACGTCGGCGCGGCCCTGCTCGGTGGCCAGTGGACCGACGTCGGTGTCCGGATCTGTCGGGTCGCCGACCCGCAGCGCTGCCATCTTTTCCACGAATTTGTCCACGAACTCGTCATAGATGTCGGTGTGGACGATGAACCGCTTGGCCGCGATGCAGGATTGGCCGTTGTTTTGCACCCGCGCGGTGACCGCGGTACTGACCGCCGCGTCGAGATCAGCCGACGGCATCACGATGAACGGGTCGCTGCCGCCGAGTTCGAGCACGGTCGGCTTGATCTCGTTGCCGGCGATCGCCGCCACCGATTGGCCCGCCGGCTCGCTGCCGGTCAGCGTCGCCGCGGCCACCCGTGGGTCGCGCAAGATGGTTTCCACGGCGCTGGACGGCACGAGCAGCGTCTGGAAGCAGCCCTCCGGGAACCCGCCGCGGGCGATCACGTCAGCGAGGTAGAGCGCCGTCTGCGGCACATTGGAGGCGTGCTTGAGGATGCCGACGTTGCCGGCCATCAGCGCGGGGGCGGCGAACCGCACCGCCTGCCAGAGCGGGAAGTTCCACGGCATGACCGCCAGCACCACCCCCAGCGGCTGATACCGGGTGTACGCCTTGGCCGCGTTCACTGCGGCGGCGTCAGCCGGCTCGTCGGCGAGCAGCTGCTCGGCGTTCTCGGCGTAATAGCGAAATCCCTTGGCGCACTTAAGCACTTCGGCCTTTGATGCCGCCAGCGTCTTGCCCATCTCGAGGGTCATCATCGCCGCGGTCTCGTCGGCCTCGGCCTCCAGCAGGTCGGCAGTGGCGCCTGTCCACTCGGCGCGCTGCGCGAAGCTGGTACGGCGGTAGTCGAGGAAGCGCGCGTGTGCCCGCGCGATGGCCGCGTCGATCTCCTCGTTGGTCGCGGGAGTAAAAGTCTTGACCGTCTCTCCGGTGGCCGGGTTAATCGTGGCGATGGGCACACTGACCTCCTGGGATGCTAAACGTGCGAAACGGCATTCAACTTCCACCCTGCCACCGTCGAGCTCGGCGCCGGTGGCTGATGTCGATAGCGGCGACTAGCGGGCCGTCCATGCCCTTACTCGGGTCCAATTCCGGGTAGGGCATCGCCGGCCAACTCCGCACGGACCGCGGCGTGGGCTCGCGGGGTCACCGGGTCCAGCAGATCGTCGTAACTCTCTTCCCTGTCGACGTACGCCGCTACGCGGGGACAGAGCGCCACGATCCGCTTACCCGTGGTGCGGGTGTCATCGAGTGCCGTCATGATCAAGGTGTCGGCCAGCGCACCGCTGCGCAACTCATCACTGACCTTGGTGTGGTAGAAGATGCGCTGCCCATCGGTGTCGACGTAAGCCGTGAGCCCGACCTCGACGCCGCCGACGCTGATCGCGTACCGCCGGTGTTTCAGCTCGGCGGCGTTGGTAATGACCGGGTCGCCGAGCGGGCCGCCCGTGACGCCCCGACCCGACTGCCGCCTCTTTCGAAGAAATGACATGCTGACATCCTGCGGCTGCTTGATCGACAGAACCGCCCTCCAGCCTGCCACTATCGTGGCCAGCGTGAGTACAGCCGCCCAGCTGATGGTGAAATGCCTCGCAAACGAGGGTGTGTCCGTGGTCTTCGGGATACCGGGTGAGGAGAACATCCGATTCGTGCAAGCGCTGGCGGCGTCAGACATCCGCTATGTGCTCACCCGCCACGAGCAAGGGGCGGCGTTCATGGCCGAGATGTATGGCCGGGTCACCGGCCGCGCGGCCGTCGTCTCCAGCACATTGGGGCCAGGTGCGATCAACATGCAGCTCGGCGTCGCCGACGCCACCACCAACAGCACCCCGTTGGTCGCGATCTCGGCTCAGGTCGGTCACGACCGCGAGTACAAAGAGTCGCACCAGTACGTCGACCTGGTGTCGATGTTCGCCCCGATCACCCGCTGGGCCGACGGCGTTCCAACCGCGCGGGCGATCCCGGAAATGTTCCGCAAGGCATTCAAGGTGGCCGAGACCGAACGGCCGGCCGCGGTGTACCTGGCAGTGCCCGAGCACATCGATGCAGATGACACCGACTACGACCTGACGCCGTTGCCGCGCAACGTCGTGCGCGCCGAGGCCCCGGCTGCCGGTCAAGTCCAGCGGGCGGTGGAGATCTTGCGCTCGGCGCAGCGCCCGGTGGTGCTGGCCGGGCACGGTGCAGCCCGCAATGACGCCAGCGCGGCCCTGGTGCGGTTCTCCGACGAGCTGGGAATCCCGGTCGCCAACACCTTCCACGGCAAGGGCGTGATGCCCGACGACCACACCCACAGCATCGGCACGATCGGGTTCATGCGGCACGACTACGTCAATTTCGGGTTCGACAACGCCGACGTGGTCGTCGCCGTCGGCTACGAGCTGCAGGAGTTCGATCCCGTCCAGATCAACCCGAGCGGCGACAAGAAGATCATCCACATCCACCGCTTCCCCGCCGAAGTCGATGTGCACTATCCGGTTGCCGTGGGGATCATCGGCGACATCAGCGCGTCATTAAATGCACTCACCGACGCCTTGGCCGGGCAACGCTACTCCAGTGAGGACACCGCTCCCGTGTGCCAGATGCTGGCCGAGGAATTCGCTCGGGGACAAGAAGACTCGCGGTTCCCGCTGGCCCCACAGCGGGTCGTCGCCGACACCCGCGCCGCGCTGGGCCGCAGCGACGTGGTGCTAGTCGACACCGGCGCCACCAAAATGTGGATGGCGCGGCTATATCCCACGTACGAGCGCAACACCTGTTTGATCTCAAATGGCTTGTCCACTATGTCTTTTGCGCTACCCGGAGCGCTGGGGGTCAAGCTGGCGCGCCCGGACTGCAAGGTGCTGGCCGCGGTGGGCGACGGAGCGTTCCTGATGAACTCGCAGGAAATCGAGACCGCGGTCCGCGAGCGCATACCGCTGGTGGTGCTGATCTGGGACGACGGCGGCTATGGGCTCATCGAATGGAAGATGGACCTCGAACTCGGCGACCACTACTACGTCAAGTTCGGCAATCCCGACGTCGTGTCCTATGCCGAAAGCTTCGGCGCCAAAGGCTATCGGATCGGCAGCGCGGACGAATTGCTGCCGACACTCAAGCGCGCGCTCGACGACGACGGGGTGTCGGTGATTTCCTGCCCGGTCGACTACTCCGAGAATCTGCGGCTGACCGACCGGCTCGGCCAGTTGGACGCGACGTTGTAGTGGCCGCATCAGCCGGTCGAACCACTCACCCGTCAGGCGTAAGCGGCGCAGACTGAAACGGGTACCCCCAAAAACGGAAGCAAGCTTGTAGTTAGTGAGCAAAAGGAGTAACGCCATGATCTACGCCACGGAAGCCGGCCGGTACCCATTCCGAGTGACGCCATGACCACGATCGCCGGGCGGTCGCCCGAGACGGTAGACACCGTCTTACTCAACCAATTGGCTGATCGGGTCGTGGCTGCTGACGGGAATTCCCGCCTCGAGGTCAGCAATGCCATGACGGGCCACCGGCTGGGGGATGTTCCGCGTTGCACACCCGATGACGTGGCGGCCGCCGCTCAGCGTGCCCGCGCCGTGCAGCCGGCGTGGGCCGCCCGACCGATCCGCGAGCGAGCGGAGGTGATGCTGCGTTTCCACGATCTCGTGCTCAAGCGCCAGGACGAAGTGCTCGACCTCATCCAGCTCGAGAACGGCAAGGCGCGCCGGCATGCGTTCGAGGAAGTGCTTGACGTCTGCCTGACGTCGCGCTATTACGCGAACACCGCCGCCGACTATCTGGCTCCCAAGCGGCGGCAGGGTGTGCAGTTGGCGCTCACTGAAGTGTGGGAGCACCATCATCCCAAGGGCCTGGTCGGAGTCATCTCGCCGTGGAACTATCCGTTGACCCTGGGCATCAGTGACGCGATTCCGGCGATCGTTGCCGGCAATGCCGTACTGACTAAACCGGACCAGCAGACACCGTTTTCGGCGTTGTGGGCGGTGCAGCTCCTCGAAGAGGCTGGCATGCCCCCGGGTTTGGTGCAGGTTGTCACTGGCTCGGGCTCCGAGCTGGGGACCCCGATCATCGAGCAGTCCGACTATCTGATGTTCACCGGTTCCACCGCCGTGGGTCGTAACGTGGCCGCGCAGGCGGGTGAGCGGCTGATCGATTGCTCGATGGAGCTGGGCGGCAAGAACGCGTTGTTGGTCCTTGATGACGCCGACGTCGGTAAGGCGGTGTCCGGCGCGGTGCGGGCAGCGTTCTCCAACGCCGGGCAGTTGTGTATTTCGATCGAGCGCATCTACGTGCCCGGGACGCTGTGGGATGACTTCACATCGAAGTTCGCAGCAGCGGCGAAGTCGCTGAAAATGTCTGCAGGCCTCGACTATTCGGCCGACATGGGGTCATTGATTTCCGACAAGCAACTCAAGGCTGTGGCAGAACACGTCGACGACGCGGTGAGTAAGGGCGCCACCGTGCTTGCCGGTGGTCGGCCTCGCCCCGACATCGGTCCCTATTTTTACGAGCCGACGATTCTGACTGGGGTGCACGAAGGGATGGCCGCGTTTGCCGACGAGACGTTCGGGCCCGTGGTCTCTCTCTACCGTGTCGACACCGAGGAAGAGGCGATCCGGAAGGCCAACGACAGCGACTACGGCCTCAACTTCAGTGTCTGGACCTCCGACCCGAAGCGCGGCCGGCGAGTCGCGAGCCGGCTGCAGGCGGGCACCGTCAATGTCAACGAAGCGTATGCGGCGGCCTGGGGTTCGATGGATGCACCGATGGGCGGCATGAAGGCGTCCGGTATCGGTCGCCGCCACGGCGAACACGGCATCCTGAAATATACTGAGCCGCAAACAATTGCTATTGAACGTGTGTTGCCTGTCGGCGCGCCGGCATTTATCAATGCGGATCGCTATGCGCGTCTGATGACCAACGGGCTGCGGGTCCTTAAGCGGCTGCCCGGCGTCAAATAGATGAATACGCAATGACATAAGCCCACGACAAGCTGACTCCGCTCAACACTAGCCCTGAAACAGCGACGCTGGCCCGATCGGTGGGCTTATGCTCGCCGGGAACTGCGGTGGAGATGGAGGATTGTGGATGCGACTGTCGACGCGAAACCAGCTGAAGGGCACCATTACCGAAGTCGAGCTCGGCAAT
>NZ_DASRBZ010000563.1:0-24201 GCF_035653355.1 Mycobacterium sp.
GTTGACGGCGTTTACGGCGTGTCGGTGTACAAACACGCCCGCTCGCGCAATGAGACAGGTCACCGCCGAAGCCGAGGCCGCGGCTGGCACCGCGGGCAGTAGAACGACGAGCGGTTCATGAACTTTTCGCGGCGGATCACCGCGCCGCAGCGCCGGCAGTTCTTCCCTTCCCGGCCATAGGCGTCCAGCGAGCGGTCGAAGTAGCCGGACTCCCCGTTGACGTTGACATAAAGCGAATCGAACGAGGTGCCACCTTGCGCCAGCGCGTCGCGCATGACCTCCGCGGCGGCTTGCAGCACCGCCGTCAGCTGCCGGCGGGACAGCGTGGCGGCCACACGTGAGCCGTGCACCTTGGCCCGCCATAGTGCTTCGTCGGCGTAGATGTTCCCGATCCCCGACACCACGGTCTGGTCGAGCAGCTGACGCTTGATCTCGGAATGCTTGCGCCGCAACACATTAACCACCGCGTCAGCATCGAACTGAGGGTCCAATGGGTCGCGGGCCAGGTGCGCGACAGGAACGGGCACCGCGCTGCCGTCAACCGTTACCAGATCCGCCAGCAGCCAGCCGCCGAACGTGCGCTGGTCGACGAAGCTCAATAGCGTCCCGTCGTCGAGCACTGTCGCAATGCGCAGGTGGGCGGTATTCGGAACGGCACCCAGCAGCATCTGTCCGCTCATGCCGAGATGAACCACCAGGGCGGTGTCTGCCTCATCCAATGTCAGCCATAGATACTTGCCGCGACGATCGGTGCCGGTGATGCGCGCGCCGAGCAACCGCGCGCTCAGGTCGGCCGGGCCGGCCTCGTGGCGGCGCACTGCGCGGGGGTGGTGGACTCGGACCGCCGTGATGGCCTTCCCCACCACATGAGCCTGCAAGCCGCGCCGCACCACCTCGACTTCAGGCAGTTCGGGCATCTAGATCAGGCGCTGTCGAGCGCGTTCCAGGCCGCGGCCGCGGCCTTTTGCTCGGCTTCCTTCTTGGAGCGGCCTACCCCGGTGCCGTATTCGGTGTCCATCACGACGACGACAGCGGTGAACTCCTTGTCGTGGTCGGGGCCGGTAGAGGTCACCACGTATGACGGTGCGCCCAGGCCGCGCGCTGCGGTCAGCTCCTGCAGGCTGGTCTTCCAATCCAGCCCTGCGCCCAGCGTGGGCGCGGCGTCCAGCAGCGGGCCGAACAACCGCAGAATCACCTCGCGTGCTGTGTCGATGCCGTGGTGCAGGTAGATGGCACCCAGCAACGATTCCATCCCGTCGGCCAGGATGCTGGACTTGTCGGCTCCACCGGTGTTTGCCTCACCGCGGCCGAGCAGCATGTGCGCGCCGAGACCCTGATCCGTCAACTTGCGTGCCACATCGGCCAACGCCTGGGTGTTGACGACACTGGCGCGCAGCTTGGCGAGGTCGCCCTCGGACCGGTCTGGGTGGCGATGAAACAGCTCATCGGTGATGGTCAGGCCCAGGACCGCGTCACCGAGAAACTCCAGGCGCTCGTTGGTGGGCAGACCGCCGTGCTCGTAGGCATAGCTGCGATGCGTCAACGCCAACGACAGCAACTCGTCGGGCACGTCGACTCCCAGTGCATCGAGCAGCGGCTGGTGCGGCCGCGTCACCGGTCGCCCTCAGCTGCATCGAGCAGTCCAGACAGCTTGGCCCAGCGCGGGTCGATGAGGTCGTGGTGATGACCCAGCTCAGCGGTCGCCAACGGGATACCGCATTCCGGGCACAAGCCCGGGCAATCGGCCTGGCACACCGGCGAGAAGGGCAATTCCAAGCCGACCGCATCGATGATCGACTGCTCCAAGTCGACGGTGTCGTTGACGACCCGTCCGACCTCGTCCTCATCTGTGGTCTCGTCGGTCAGGCTATCCGGATACGCGAACAGTTCAGTCAGGTCGACCTGTACCCGTCCGCTGACTGCCGTTAGGCAACGCGCACACTCGCCCGTCGTCGGCGCCGCCACCGTGCCGGTGACCAGCACCCCTTCCGACACCGACTCGACCCGCAGATCCAGTTCCAGCGGCGCACCGCGCTGGATAGCGATCAGCTCCACCCCGATCCGGGAAGGACTCCTCACAGTCTGATGCAGCGCGAACATCGCGCCGGGACGCCGGCCAAGCCGTGCGATGTTGACAATCAGCGGCGAGATCGGCGGTCGCTGTGCGGTTGAGCTGTGCTGCCTCGCCATAGCCCAATCCTACGGTCCCGGCAACCTAACGCCGCGGACCATGGGGCTAGCTGCTCGCGTTACCGGGTGGCGTAGTCGTGGGTGCCGGCGGCCGTCCGCAGTTGGTGACGACCACGGCTTACCGAGCGCAGTGTGCCGTTGAGGTAATCCTCAAACTCGGCGAGCTTGCTGTCGACGTAGATGTCGCACTCGCCGCGCAGCCGGTCCGCTTCGGCGTGCGCCGCGTCGATCAAGCGGGTGGCCTCCGCGTGGGCCGCCTGCACCACTTCCGTTTGCGACACCAGCCGCTGCTGTTCTTTGATGCCTTCTTGCACAGCCTTCTCGTAGGAAATGTTGCCGCTTTCGACCAGCCGGTCACATTCGGCCTTGGCCCGGCTGGTGCTGGCGTCGTACTCGCGTTTCGCTGAGGCCGCCATGCGGACCGCCTCCTCGCGTGCTTCGCTGACCATCCGCTCGCTGTGCTGGCGGGCCTCACCGACCATGCGGTCGGCCTGCGCCTTGGCCTCGGACAAGATTCGGTCCGCCTCGGCGCGTGCGTGGTTCAGCATCGACTCCGACTCAGTAGTTGCCGAAGAAACCATGGCGTCGGCGTGGGCCTTGGCCTCCTGCAGCATCGAATCGCGCGCATCGAGCACATCTTGGGCGTCGTCGAGTTCGCCGGGGATCGCGTCCTTGATGTCGTCGATCAGCTCCAACACGTCGCCGCGGGGCACCACACAGCCGGCGGTCATCGGCACACCGCGGGCTTCCTCGACGATCGCGCTAAGCTCGTCCAGCGCTTCAAACACTCGGTACACGGCAACACCCTCCCGGCATCGTTGTTGTTACCAGTGTGCCTGCTGTTATACCTGTGACTGTGCTGCCGGGCCCGGTGTGTCGGACATTGGCCGCTCCGGAGCACGGCAGCTCACCTGCACACCCGGCGCCATTATGTCGGCCTCGCCGGATCAGCGGCAACGACGCCGACGCTGGTGCAGTCGCGTGTATACCCCGCCCGGGTATCGGGACGGCGTGGTTAGCATGATGTCGGGCCCGAGCGGGTAACGAGGAGGATCTGTTGGACAGAGTGCTGAATGCGGCCGGGCACGCCTTGGCGCTGGCGGGCTCGATGACGTGGGAAATCCTCTGGGCGCTGGTACTGGGATTCCTTCTTTCCGCACTGGTGCAGGCAGTCGTGCGCCGTTCGACGATCGTGGCCCTGCTCGGAAACGACAGTCCCCGCACCCTGGCGGTGGCAACCGGGTTGGGTGCTGCATCGTCGTCGTGTTCCTACGCCGCGGTGGCGTTGGCCCGGTCGCTGTTCCGCAAGGGCGCCGATTTCACCGCCGCGATGGCATTCGAAATCGGCTCTACCAATCTGGTAGCCGAACTGGGCATCATTTTGGCCTTGCTGATGGGTTGGCAGTTCACCGCGGCTGAATTCGTCGGGGGCCCGCTGATGATCGTGATCTTGGCTGTGTTGTTCCGGCTGTTCGTGCGCTCGCGACTCATCGACGCCGCCCGCCGGCAGGCCGAGCGCGGAGTCGCGGGTGTCATGGAAGGCCATGCCGCGATGGACATGTCGGTTCAAGGCGAAGGCTCATTTTGGCGGCGGCTCTTTTCGCCCCAGGGCTTTACCTCGGTTTCCCATGTATTCGCCATGGAATGGGCGGCGATCCTGCGTGACCTTGTGCTGGGACTGTTGATCGCCGGCGCCATCGCGGCCTGGGTACCCGAATCATTTTGGCAAGCTTTCTTTTTCACACACCATCCCATCGTGTCGGGCCTGTGGGGACCAATCGTGGGGCCCATTGTGGCCATCGCGTCGTTTGTCTGCTCGATCGGGAATGTGCCACTAGCCGCGGTGCTGTGGAACGGAGGCATAAGTTTTGGCGGTGTGGTCGCATTCATCTTCGCTGACCTGCTGATCCTGCCCATCCTCAACATCTACCGGAAGTACTACGGCACAGCGATGATGCTGACGCTGCTGGGCACGTTCTACGCCTCGATGGTCGCCGCTGGCTATCTCGTCGAAATGCTTTTCGACGCAGCGCATTTGGTTCCCGATCACCGCAATGCAACGGTGATGCACGCTGGAATCTCGTGGAACTACACCACGTGGCTGAACATTGTGTTCGTCGCCATCGCCGTGATTCTGGTTGTGCGATTCGTAGCCACTGGCGGCGTCCCGATGCTTCGCATGATGGGCGGCTCCCCCGACGCGGAACACGACCACGGTCAGCACAATCACTGCCACTAGCGTCGCCTTGCAGCACAAATTCTTTCAGGCGTTTCCACGCTGCGGTCGGCAGTTCCCGCTAGCCGTTGTGCGCGCGCAGCTTCTCGGCCAGGCGGCGGTTCACCGGTTCGGGCAGCAGATCGGACACGTCGCCGCCGAGCATCGCAACTTCTTTGGCCAGCGACGATGACACGAACGAATACTGCGGCGTGGTCGCCACGAAAAACGTATCCACACCGGCGATGTGCTTGTTCATCTGCGCCATCTGCAGCTCGTATTCGAAGTCGGTGCCAGTACGCAGGCCTTTGACGATCGCGGTCATGCCGCGCGCCCTGACGAAGTCGACCACCAGGCCTTCCCCGGCCTCCACCCGCAGATTGGGCAGGTGCGTCGTCGACTCGTTGATCATCGCGATCCTCTCGTCGAGTTCGAACATGCTCTTTTTCGCCGGGTTGGCGAGGATGGCGACGACCACATCGTCGAACTGCGCGGCGGCGCGTTCGAAAATGTCGATGTGGCCCAATGTCACCGGGTCGAACGATCCCGGGCATACCGCGCCGCTCATATGCGCCGCTCCTTCTCGTCGCTGCGCTCTGCATCGTCGCCGGCGGTCATGACCGATGACGGTAGCAGCAGCTCCTCAACTCTCAGACCCGCTCAGGTCGGCGAGTTCCAGCCGGGTGTCGCCGTAAACCCGGTGCGGCCAGGCACGCCATCCGGCCGGCCACGTCAGCGGCGTGCTGGCGGCGGCGCGCTCTACTGCCGCCACGGTTCCCGGAACCGCCCACCCGCGCGCGGTCAATGTAGCCAACACGGAGTCGATTTCGGCGGTGTCGACGTCATATGGCGGATCTGCCAGCACCAGGTCCACCGGGTGGTCCGCACCAGCGGCCACGGCTGATGCCACGGTGCTGCGGCGCAGCGTCGCACCCGGCAGGGCGAGAGTCTCGATGTTGCGGGCGAGCACCGCCGCGGTCCGCTGATCCGACTCGACGAACAGCGCCGATGCGGCTCCGCGTGATAACGCCTCCAGCCCAAGCGCGCCGGAGCCCGCATACAGGTCGAGCACCGACAACCCGGTCAACTCCAGGTGCGCGGTCAAGATGTTGAACAACGACTCGCGCACCCGGTCGGTGGTCGGCCTGGTTCCGCGCGGCGGGACCGCGAGACGCCGCCCGCGGGCGGCACCGGCAATGATCCGCGTCAGTTCACCACCACCAGCAGATCACCGCCCTTGTCGTCGAGCTAGAGGAGTGTCGACCAGTAGTCCCAGAACCGAACGAGGATCAGCAAGATGACCGCGGTGAACCACAGCACGGTGATCGACCACCGCCAACGGTAGAGCGTGTGCCCTACCGCGCTGGCACTGTCCGCCGATCGAAACGCGATTGACGCAACCACCACCAACAGCGGAATGGTGACCGCCCAGACAACCATGCAATACGGGCACAGCGCGCCGATCCGGTACAGGCTTTGGAAGATCAGCCAGTGCACGAACACAACACCGGCCAGTGTCCCGGCGGCTAGTCCGATCCAATACCATTGTGGCAGCGCCACTTTCGTCACCGCAAGCCCACCGGTCACGACGACCACAGTGAACGCGGCGATGCCGATCAGCGGGTTCGGAAAACCCAGCACCGACGCCTGCGGGGTCGCCATCACCGATCCGCACGACACCACCGGGTTGAAGTTGCACGACGGTACATACGACGGATTAGTCAGAACCTTGATCTTTTCCACCGTCAGCATCACCGACGCGATCAAGCCGATGACCCCGGCGATCAGCACCCACCATGCGCTGGGCAACGCCACCGAGACCGATGGCGCCGCCAGATCGTCGGCCGGCTGTGCGGGTTGCGCCGACACCGCGACTGTCACGACGCGGCTGGGCTGACAGCCGTGTCGAGGCCCGGGACGTCGCCGACGATTTCTTTGATCTTGGCGACCAGCGCCTGCGGCGTTGTCGGTTCGTAGTCCTGACCGTTGATGCGGATCGTCGGGGTGGCGTGAATGCCGGTGGCCGACGCCATGCCGTCGATGGTTGGGACGTACTTACCGCTGTTGACGCAGTCGGGGACCTTGCCGGCCGCACCTGCTTCGCGGGCGATCTCGATCAACCGCGCGTTGTCGGGAAACGTCTTGCCGGTCTCGGAGGGCTGCAGGTCCTTGGTGAACAACGCGGTGTGGAAGCGCCGGAATGCGTCGATCGATTCGTCGGCCACGCAGTAGGCCGCGGCACCGGCTCGCGACGAATAGTTGTCGTTGCGGGAACTGTCGAGGATGCCGACCATGTAGTAGTCGGCGGCGATGGCGCCGCTGTCGATGAGCTTGGACACGGTCGGGCCGAACGTCCGCTCGAAGTTGCCGCAGGCCGGGCACAGGAAATCTTCGTAGAACGCCACGACCGCTTTGGGGTCTTTGGTTCCGTCCTTGGTGACGAGCTTGCTGGAAGTCACCCGCACCGGCTTGCCGGACGACGGCTTGTGGCCGTGGGCCATCACGATATAGAGCACCAGGCCGACCGCGAAGAGCACCACAATTCCGGTGAGCCCGATCTGGATGAGCAGATTTCGCCTGCGGTCGGCGCTCTTCAAGTCGTAGCGCGCGGGGCGGTTAGCTTTGCTGGCCACAGATTTGCTGATCCTCACCTTCGATGGTCGGCGATAGCGCCTCTAGAGTACCGGCGACTGGGTCAGACCCGGCTAAGGTGTGCGCGCAGCGCCGAGACCAGCTCGGCGGTGGCGACGGCGCTGCCGCCACCGAGCGGGAACAAGTTGGCGAAACCGTGGGTCAGCGACCTCATCGAGCGCAGGTCGACGGCGGTCCCGGCGGCTCGCAGCGCGGCCGCGTAATGCTCGCCCTCATCGCGCAACGGGTCGAAACCCGCGGTGGCGATCAAGGCGGGCGATAGCCCGGACAGGTCCTCAGCCAGCAACGGCGACACCCGCGGATCGGTCGGCTCGATTCCGGACCCGGTCAAGTATTGGGTTTCGAACCAGTCGATGTCGCGCTTGGTGAGCAAGAAGCCGTCGGCGAACAATGACAGCGAGCGGGTTCGGGCGGTGAAGTCGGTTCTGGGGTAGATGAGCCACTGCAGTGCAGGCATCGGGCCGCCGTCCGCCCGGGCCACCTGCGACACGACGGCCGCCAGGTTGCCGCCCGCGCTGTCGCCGCCGACTGCGACCTTGCCCGAAACCGCGCCGAGCTCGGCGGCGTGTTGATGGGCCCACCGAAAGGCCGCGTAGGCGTCGTCGAGCCCGGCCGGCGCAGGGTGCTCCGGCGCCAGCCGGTAAGCGATGGACAGCACGTGGATGTCGGCGTCGCGGCATGTCAACCGGCACAGCGCGTCGTGGGTGTCCAGGTCACCGATCACCCAACCACCGCCGTGGTAGAAGACCAGCAACGGCGCCGGCTCGGCGCTGGCCGGCCGGTAATGCCGAGCGGGGATGTCGCCGGCCGGTCCGGGTATCGACATGTCGGTCACCGCGACGTGAATCTGTGGACCGGGAAGCGCCCGGCATCCCTCGCGCATCAGTGTCCGCGAGGCGGCCACGTCATCGTCGACGACCAAGCCGTTGATGCCGACAGCCCGCTGCGCCGCCAAGGCCAATTGCACCGTGGGGTCCAGCGTGTTGCCGTCGATAATGACCGAGCGCCCACCGGTGAGAAGCCGCTTGGCGCCCGTCGGGATCCACGGAATGACCTTCAACCCAACATTGGTGGCGGTGCCCTGCAAGCGAGTCGACCACCGGTGAAGGTCAGGCGCGCCTGGCACACTCTTCGGCATGGCAGCTCCCTTAGTCACGCTGAACGACGGTAATTCGATCCCCCTGGTCGGATTCGGCGTTTTCAAGGTTCCACCCGCAGACACCGAAAATGCTGTGCGCGCCGCCTTGCAGGCCGGTTACCGGCACATCGACACCGCGGCAATGTACAACAACGAACGCGAGACCGGTCTGGCGGTCGCAGAATCTGGCCTACCGCGCGACGAAATCTACTTGGTTACCAAGCTGTGGAACGCCGACCAAGGCTACGACAGCACCCTGGCTGCGTTCGACGCCAGCGTCGAACGGCTCGGGGTCGATTACCTGGATCTGTATCTGATCCACTGGCCAGCGCCTTCGCAGGGCAAGTTCGTCGACACCTTCAAGGCGTTCGCTGATCTGCGCGACCAGGGCCGCATCCGCTCGATCGGGGTGAGCAACTTCGAACCCGAGCATCTGAAGGTGCTTATCGACGCCACCGGCATCGTGCCTGCTGTCAATCAGGTGGAGCTGCATCCGCGCTTTCCTCAGACGGCATTGCGGGAGGTGCACGCCCAGCTCGGCATTGCCACCGAGGCGTGGGCTCCGCTAGGCCAGGGCTCGCTGCTGACTCATCCGACGGTCACCACGGTGGCGGAAAGCTGTGGCCGGACACCCGCCCAGGTGTTGATTAGGTGGCATATCCAGCTCGGTAATATCGTGATCCCCAAGTCGGTGAACCCTGCACGGATTGCGAGTAATTTCGACGTGTTCGATTTTGAACTCAACGCGGACGAGATGGCGTCGATCTCCTCGCTCAACGACGGCACCCGGCTTGGCCCAGATCCACGAACCTTCAATTTCACAGGTAGGTGAAGTGATGCCGGGCGGCCCCAGCCTTTCTAGTCCTTCTGTAACGCTCAATGACGAGTACACGATGCCGGTGCTCGGCCTCGGGGTTGCGGAACTGTCCGACGCTGAAACAGAGCGCGCAGTGTCAGCCGCTCTGGAAATCGGCTGCCGGCTCATCGATACCGCAGCGGTATACGGCAACGAAGCCGCGGTTGGGCGGGCCATTGCAGCGTCGGGGATTCCGCGGGCCGAACTTTTCGTCACCACCAAGTTGGCCACTTCCGACCAGGGGTTCAGCAGCTCCCAAGATGCCTGCAAAGCAAGCCTGGAACGGCTCGGGCTGGATTACGTCGACCTGTACCTGATCCATTGGCCGGCGCCCCAGCTTGGCAAATACGTGGACAGTTTCGGCGGCATGATCCAGGTGCGCGGCGACGGCTACGCCAAGTCGATCGGCGTCTCCAATTTCACCGAGGAGCATGTGTCGACGGTGATCGACCTGAGCTTCTTCACACCGGCGGTCAACCAGATCGAGCTTCACCCGCTGCTCAATCAGGCCGAGCTGCGCAAGGCCAACGCGCAGCACAATGTGGTCACCCAGGCCTACAGCCCCCTGGCGCTGGGCCAGCTGCTGGACAACCCGACCGTGACATCCATCGCCGCCGATTACAGCCGGACACCGGCGCAGGTGTTGCTGCGATGGAACCTGCAATTGGGCAATTCGGTGATCTTTCGCTCCGGCAAGCCGGAACGCATCGCAAGCAATTTCGACATCTTCGACTTCGAGTTGGCCGCCGAGCACATGGAAGCCCTCAACGGGCTCAACGACGGCACCCGGGTGCGCGAAGATCCGCTGACCTACACGGGGATGTAGATCAGCGTCATCCCGCCGGGCAGGTGGCCGCTGCGCGCCGCAATGTCTCGGCGGACGGTTGGTCGACCGGCAGCGCATAACCGCGCAGCACAGCGATGTACTGCACGGCGTACTGGCACCAGAACGCGGTATTAGGCGGCATCCACAGGGCCGGTTGGGAATCGGCCTTGTCTTCGTTGGACTGCCCCGAGACGGCCAGCAGATTGGCCGGATCGTTGGCAAAGCGCAGCCGCTGAGGGTACGGCCAGTCGTAAGCGCCCATGTCCCAGGCGTAAGCCAGCGGAACGATGTGGTCGATCTGCACCGATGCCCCGACCCGGGCGCCGCGCTGAAAGTTGATGGTGGCGTTGGTGTATGGGTCGTGCAGCGTACCGGTCGCCACGGCGTCGGGGCAGCGTTTGATCGACACGTAGGTTTTGTCGACGAGATCGCGGTTGAGAATGTCGTCGCGGGTATCGCAGCCGTTGTGTCCGAGCGGTGCGTCGTTGTCGTCGTCCCACGCATCCCCGAATGCCGCGCGGCGGTAGTCATAGCGATGGATCCTGGCCGGCACCACGATGATTCCGCCCAACACGTCTGTGCCCGGTTGAACCGTGGGAACGTCGGCGCGCGCCGCGAACTCATCCGCGCGCTGTTCCGCCGAGGATGCCACCACCTGATAGGCGACCAATACTGCGAGCATTGCGAGCGCCGACAGCCATAGCAGCAGTCTCTTGTTCATGCTTTGTCCAAATACTCGACGCGTTCGGTGGTGGTGAACGGCGCTCCCAACAGCGTCAATCCGGGATGGCCGGGATCCTCGTCGTAGATTCGCTCGCACAAATCGCGCGCGGCCTCGATCAGTTCCTGATGCTCGGCCAGCGACAGCAGTCGCAATGTAATCGCCCGGCCAGACTGGCTGCGGCCCAAGACGTCCCCTTCTCTCCGCTCTTTGAGATCCAAGTCAGCCAAGGCGAACCCGTCGAGGGTTTCCGCGACCGCGCACAGTCGCCGGCCTGCCCGTGAATTTGGCGACATCCAGCTCGCCAAGAGACACACGCTCGGATGCGCGCCACGACCGATGCGGCCCCGCAGTTGATGCAACTGGCTGATGCCGAACCGGTCGGCGTCCATCACCAGCATCACCGTGGCGTTGCGCACGTCGACCCCCACTTCGATGACAGTGGTGCACACCAAGACGTCGATCTCGCCGGCGCGAAACGCCGCCATGACGGCATCTTTTTCTTCGGCGGGAAGCCGCCCGTGCATGAGACCCAGCCGCAGGTCGGCTAATTCATTGCGACGTAACCGGGTGAAGAGGTCCACTGCGGTGGCCGAGGGCCGCCCGCCCTCTTCGGTCTGCCCAGGATCATCGGTCTCATCAATCCGCGGCGCCACGACGTAAGCCTGGCGTCCTGCCGAGACCTCTTCGATGATGCGCCGCCAAGCGCGCTCCAGCCATGCCGGCTTGTCCTTGACAAAGATTGCGGTCGTCGCGATCGGCTGGCGGCCCCGCGGAAGTTCGCGCAACGTAGAGGTTTCCAAGTCGCCGTAGACGGTGAGCGCGACGGTCCGCGGTATCGGTGTGGCCGTCATCACCAGTAGATGCGGTGTGATGCCGGCAGGAGCCTTGGCGCGCAACTGGCCTCGCTGCTCTACCCCGAAACGGTGCTGCTCGTCCACGACCACCATGCCCAGCCGGTGAAACTCCACCCCGCCTTGCAGCAGGGCGTGCGTGCCCACGACGATTCCCACCTGTCCGCTGGCGATATCGGCATACACCTGTTTCTTCTGCGCCGCCGACATAGAACCGGTCAGCAACGCCACCCGGGTGGCGTCCTCGGCACCGCCTAGCTGCCCGCCCATCGCCAACGGCCCCAGCACATCGCGGATCGATCGAACATGCTGGGCCGCAAGCACTTCTGTCGGCGCCAACAGCGCACACTGATAGCCTGCGTCGACCATCTGCAGCATCGCCAACACCGACACGATCGTCTTGCCGGAGCCCACTTCCCCTTGCAGCAGGCGGTTCATCGGGCGGGTGGCGGCAAGCTCGCCACGTAGCACTTCGAGCACCTCACGCTGGCCCGCGGTGAGATCGAATGGCAACTGCCGCAATAGTTTTTCGGCCAACCCGTCCGATCGATTGGGTGCCGGCGGCCCGGATTCGGACAGCTCGCCGTGCCGTCGAGTCACCAGCGCCCACTGCAGACCGACGGCTTCGTCGAAAGTCAGCCGCTCGCGCGCCCGTTGGCGTTCTTTTTCGCTTTCGGCGAGATGTATGGCTCGCAGCGCCTGGTCTTCTGAGATCAGGCCGTGCCGGACTCGCACGGCTTCCGGCAGCGGATCGGATACTGGGTCCAGCACCGCGAGCACCTGGCGCACGCACGCGTAGATGTCCCAGCTTTGGACTTTTGTGCTGGCCGGATAGATCGGGTAGAAGGCCCGTTCGAACGCCGACTGCAGCACTTCGCCGCTGACTTTCTTCGAGGCGTCAGCAATCATGCGTAGTGACCTGCTGCCGTGGTCCTTACCATCCGGGGAGTCCAGCACGAGGAAATCCGGATGGGTGAGCTGCATGGTGCCGCGGAAATAGCCCACCTCTCCAGACAGCATGATCCGGGTTCCCACGCTGAGCTGCTCTACGAACCACTTCTTGACGTGAAAAAACGTAGCGGTCACTCTGTTTCGGCCAGACCCGATCGTGATGACCAGGTACTTCTCTTTGGGGCGCTTTGGCATCTGGCGTGTCACCGCCCCGGTAATCGTGTCGACGAGCGTGACGTGCTCGCCGGCCGGCGGCCGCTCGTCGCCGACACCACGCACCGTCGCACCTTGGACATAGCTGCGCGGATAGTGACGCAGTAGGTCGTCGACGGTGCGGATGCCGAATACCTCGTCGAGTAGGTCGGCCGATTTGGCGCCGAGGATGTAGTCCAGCCGGTCGGTCAAGGCAACCACGGCTATTCGACCCCGATCAGTAGCGCGTCGCCGCGATGCCCGGTGCGGTAGCTCACCAGCTCACTGCCCGGATGATGGTCGTGAACATGGGCTTCCAGTGTGGATTCGACGGCGTCGGCGTCCACGTCGGCGCCGACCAACACCGTCACCAATTCACCACCGGCGGCCAGTAACAGGTCCACGAGGCCGGTCGCCGCCGAGCCGATGTCCTCGGCCACGATCAACACCTCGTCGCCTGCGATGCCTAGGCCGTCGCCGGGCTGACACGGACCGGCGAAGGTCAGGGCCTGCTCGGTCGCCATGCGCACCGAGCCGTGCCGAGCAGAGCCCGCTGCGCGGGCCATCGTGTAGCCGTCGTCGACCGCCTGCCGGTCGGGGTCGTGCACGGCGAGCGCGGCCAGCCCCTGCACCATCGACCCGGTCGGCAGGGGCACCACGTCGATGCCCCAGCCGATGGCGGCAGTGCAGCCGGCCACGAGTTCTTCGGCGGCCACATACCCGTTGGGTAACAGCATCACCTGGGCGGCACCGGTATCCACCAGGGCGCGCAACAGCTGCTGCGCGGTGACGGCCGTGGTCGGGTCGGCCGCCTGGGGATCGGGTCGCAGGACGGATGCGCCCTCTCCGGTGAACAGCTCCGCGGCACCGTCGCCGTCGACAACGGCCAGCACGGCCCGCTCCTTCGCCCAGCTGCCTGGCGGCAATCCGGTTCCGCCGCCGATCAGCGCCGAGATCTGGATCCGGCGTGGTGTGCCGAACGCCAAACCGGCTTCCACGGCGGCGCCGGCGTCATTGGTGTGAACGTGCACCGAGTAGCCGCCGACCGCGTCGGATGCGGAGGCCGCGATGGCTACGGACTCGCCGAGTTGGCCGAGCCGATCGCGCAGCGCGTCGGCGCCGGTGGCATCGCAACCACCCAGCAGATACATCACCTCGAACTGCGGACCCCGGTGTTCTGCCCCCGCATCAGCCGATGGTTGCCGCGGTGCCGGCTCGTACACCGTCCGAGCCGGCGCGCGTCCGGTGATGGTGGCGCTGAGCGCGTCGAGAAGCACCAGCAGGCCCCGGCCGCCGGCGTCGACCACGCCGGCGTCCGCGAGCACGCCCAGCTGCTCGGGAGTTTTCTCCAGCGCGACGACCGCGGCATCACATGCGGCCGTTACCGCCCGTGCCAGGTTCTCTCCGTTGTTCGCGCACTCCTCGACCGCTCTGGCCGCGGCCTGCAGCACAGAGACGATGGTGCCGGCGATCTCTTGTCCGCCCATCGAGCCCACGACGAGGCCCACACCGCGCCGCAGTGCGGCCCCGAGCAGGGTGGCGTCGATATCGCGTAGGTCACCACCGGCCTGTGCGGCCGCAGTGGCGGTGGCGTCGGCGATACCCCGCAGGATCTGGGAGAGGATCACGCCGGAGTTGCCGCGCGCACCGTGCAGTGCGCCGGCCGACAGCGCCGCCGCGACCCGCGCCACGTCCTCGGCGCTGTCTTCGATGTCGGCCTCAGCCAGTGCCGAGCGCATCGTGAACAGCATGTTGGTGCCGGTGTCGGCGTCGGCGATCGGGAAGACGTTGAGGCGGTTGATCTCGTCGATGTGGGCGATCAGGTCGCTGACGGCGGTGTGCGCCCAGTCGCGCAGCGCGGATGCGTCCAGCAGACGATCCGACTGAGCCGCATCGGACACCACCTCGCCCACCTCCTCCGGTGGCGCCAGCCTAACTAGTAACGCCGACAGCACTGGTCATACGGTATCGGCGCTGTTCATGGTTTTGGCGCTTCGCCACTGCGGCGGTTATCCTGGCCAGGTCGTCGGGTCACCCGTAGCTCGGTTGTTGGCCCCGGAAACTCGAGGAGCTTCGCAATGGCCGCCGTGTGCGATATCTGCGGGAAGGGCCCCGGCTTCGGCAAGTCGGTGTCGCACTCCCACCGCCGGACCAGCCGCCGGTGGAACCCGAACATTCAGACGGTGCATGCCGTGACCCGTCCCGGCGGCAACAAGCAGCGCCTCAACGTCTGCACCTCGTGCATCAAGGCGGGCAAGATCACCCGCGGCTAACCGTTGCGCCACCGCTTCGCGGATAGCGCGGTTATGGCAGCCGCCAGTCGACGGGCTCGGCGCCCATCTTCTCCAGCAGTTCGTTGGCCCGGCTGAACGGTCGCGACCCGAAGAAGCCCCGCGATGCCGACAACGGCGAGGGATGCGGCGACTCGATCGCGACGCAGTCGCCCTGCGCCAGCATCGGTTTTAGCGTCGACGCGTCACGGCCCCACAAAATGGCCACCATCGGTTGCTGCCGTTCCACGAGGGCACGGATCGCGCATTCGGTGACCGGCTCCCAGCCCTTGCCCCGGTGCGACGCCGGATTGCCGGGCTGCACGGTGAGGACCCTGTTCAGCAACATCACCCCGCGCTCGGCCCATGGCGTCAGATCGCCGCATGACGGCAGCGGATAGCCGAGGTCTTTGGCGTATTCGGCGAAGATGTTCTCCAGGCTGCGCGGCAACGGCCGGACGTGCTGGGCCACCGAAAAGCTAAGCCCCACCGCGTGTCCGGGCGTTGGGTACGGATCCTGGCCGACGATCAGCACCCGCACCTGATCGAAAGGAAAAGTGAAGGCACGCAAGACATTCGGTCCGGCTGGCAGGTAGCGGCGCCCAGCGGCGATCTCGGCGCGCAGAAATTGACCCATCGCCGCAACTTGGCCCGCCACCGGTTCCAGCGCGTGCGCCCACCCGTCGTCGACCAACTCGCTGAGCGGGCGCGCTGTCACGCCAGCCCCTTCGCCAGCAACACCACGGTGTCTGCACCGGCACGGCGGTCCTGCGAAATATGTTGGTACTCGGGCGATTCGGCCCACGATCGGAAGGCGGCCTCGTCGGGAAACGACATCAGCACCACCTTGTCGCGGTCCCATTGACCTTCCACGACTTGCGGAGATTCGTCGGCGGCGAGCAAAGTTCCGGCGTATTTGGAGAAGACCTTGATGAACTTCGCCTGATAGCGGTCGTAGGCGGCACGGTCGGTGAACCTGAGTTGGGCGATCGCATACACGGTCACGCCGCTACCCTAGCGACCATTGAAGGACTCCCAGCCCGCGTATCCGCGCCACTCTGCCCCGTCGATCAGCACCCGGGCCGGGCCGTCGACCACGCGGCCGATGACCCGCCAGCCCGCCGGAACCGGACCGGCGAACGCGGCGACCAGCGCATGGTCCTCTCCCCCGCCGAGCACCCACGACCACGGGTCGACGCCCACGGCCTCGGCGGCCGTCGTCAGGGCTTGGTGGTCGGCGGCCAGTGCTGCGGTGGACAACGCGATGCCGACCCCGGACGCGTGGGCGACGTGCCGGAGATCGGAGACAAGGCCGTCGGACACGTCGATCATTGCTTGCGCGCCGGCTTTGGCGGCTGCCCGACCTTGCCCGTAGGGCGGATGCGGCACCAGATGACGACGCCGCAGCTCGTCGAAACCTTCGATTTCGTTGCGCCACAAGGCGTATCCAGCGGCCGAATATCCGAGCTCGCCGGTGACGGCGACCACCGAGCCGGGCCGTGCCCCTGCTCGACGCACCGGCGAAGCCCCGTCCAGGTCGCCCAGCACCGTCACTGCGACCACCCACTGCGGGCAGTTCACCAGATCTCCGCCGACGATGCCCGCCCCGATCCTGCCGGCCTCAGCCCACATGGCGTCGGCCATCTCGCTGACGCGCGCGGTGAGGGTCTCGGGCGGTGCGCCGAAGCCGACGACGAACGCGGTCGGCCGAGCTCCCATCGCTTCGATATCGGCGGCGTTTTGCGCGACGGCCTTGCGGCCGACATCGGCCGGTGTGGACCAGTCCAGCCGGAAGTGCCGGTCCTGCACGAGCATGTCCGTCGAGACCACGGCACGGCCGTCGCCGGTCACCACCACCGCCGCGTCGTCGCCGGGTCCTAGTGCGGTCGTCGGCGGTTGCCGACGGCCGGCCAGCAGCCGGTCGATCATGCCGAACTCGCCGAGCTGTCTGAGGGTAGGACCGGGCTCGCCGCTGCTCACGTCGTCCTCCCGGCCCGTCAATGCCCGGTGAAATACCGGTGCGACCTGCGGTAAGTTGGGTCCGCCGACCCGCCGGCGAACACGTGGAGTCTAAGCGGGCGGCTGGACCGCGCCGGAGACTATGCGGATGGACGGGCACTCGAAGAGTGAGCAGGCGACCGATACGGACGGCCCGCCGCGGGCACTGCTGATCGCGGCACTGCTGTTGACCGTCGCCGCCATCGGGATCACGCTGGCGATCGCGGCCACCCGCCACCCGCCCCAGCCACCGGTCGCGATTCCCGCTGTTCCCGCCCCGCAGGCCGACAAACCGGCATGTCGGGCGTTGATGGGCGCGCTGCCGCAGCGGCTCGGCGACTACCAGCGCGCGTCCGTGGCGCAGCCAGCCCCTGCCGGCGCCGCCGCGTGGCGGTCCAGCACCGGCGCCGAGCCGGTGGTGCTGCGATGCGGCCTGGACCGACCCGCCGACTTTGTGGTGGGCTCACCGATCCAGGTCGTCGACCGCGTGCAATGGTTCCAAGAAGTGGAGGGCCAAGCTGGGGGGGAGGCGGGTCGCAGCACTTGGTACACGGTCGACCGGCCGGTTTATGTGGCGCTCACCCTGCCGCCGGGGTCGGGGCCTACCCCGATTCAGGAGCTGTCGGAGGTGATCGACCGCACCGTCGCCGCGGTACCCGTCACCCCGGCGCCGCCGCCCGCCTAGCGCGCTCGTCGAGCGGGAAGTTATGTCACGGTTGCGGCCCGGATCGCGTGTAACAAGTGGCCGCTGGGCGAACCGGGGCCGCCGTCCAGTTAGCGCAGACCCACCCCGCGAGCCAACGCGGTCTCCACCATGGTCGCCACCAGGGTGGGGTAATCGAGACCGCTCGCCGCCCACATCCGCGGAAACATCGAGATCGTGGTGAATCCGGGCATCGTGTTGATTTCGTTGATCAACGGCCCGTCATCGGTAAGGAAGAAATCGACCCGAGCCAGCCCTTGGCAGTCGATCGCACGAAATGCGGCGATCGCGAGCTCACGGATTGCATCGCTGACGTCGTCGTCGACTTTGGCGGGCACATCCAGCTCCGCTGCCTCGTAGAGGTACTTACTGGCGAAGTCGTAAAAGGGGTCTTCGCGACCCCGCACCCCGACCACCCGGATCTCCCCCACGACGCTGGCGCGCACGGTGCCGTCAGGAAATTCGAGTACTCCGCATTCCAATTCGCGGCCAGCGACGGCGGCCTCGACGAGCACCTTCGGATCGTGCTGGCGGGCCTCGGCGATACCCGCCGGCAGCTGCTCCCAGCTCGTCACCCGGCTGACACCGATCGACGAGCCGCCGCGTGCGGGTTTGACGAAGACGGGCAGGCCAAGACGTTGCCGCTGCTCGGGGTCAAGCGTCGGCTGCGTCGCCCGCAGCACCGCATACGGACCGACCGGAAGCCCTTCGGCCGCCAGAAGCTTCTTGGTGAATTCCTTGTCCATGCCCGTCGCACTGGCCAGCACGCCGGCACCGACATAGGGCACGCCGGCCAGTTCCAGCAGACCCTGAATGGTGCCGTCCTCGCCGTATGGGCCGTGCAGCACCGGAAACACGACGTCGACGGAGGCCAGCACCTCGCCAGCGCTCATTCCGCTCCCGGGATTCACCGATAGCAGCTGGCCGCGCTGCCGGGGATCCTGCGCCAGCGCCAGCGCGGTGCCCGACGCCCCGCTCACCTCAGGCAACCGGCCGTCGGTGATCGCCAGTGTTTCCGGGCGACCGTCGGTGAGTACCCAGGTGCCCTCGGGTGTGATGCCCACCGGGATCACATCGAAGCGTTGCGGGTCCAGGTTGCGCAGGATGCTGCCCGCCGACACGCACGAGATCGCGTGTTCGTTGCTGCGTCCGCCGTAGACGACGGCGACGCGGACGCGGCCGCGCGGAGTCACCGATTCAGTGCCTCCGGTCGACGCGGACGGGTAGCGATCACCCACAACCTAGAGAGGCTACTGCCCTAACGCTCCTCCGGCCGGTACGGGACCGGTTGGCGGTTACTCCGGCTTGGTGCTGCGGCCGAGCAGCAAAACCACCGCTTCGTCGACGGAAAGCCCCTTATGGCAGACGCGGTGCACGGCGTCAGTGAGCGGCATCTCCACGTCGTAGCTCGACGCCAGCGCCAGCACGGATTCGCACGACGTCACGCCTTCGACCACCTGGCCGTCGTGCGCCTGCATGGCCGACTGCAGCGTCCCGCCCCGGCCCAGGCACTCGCCGAACGAGCGGTTGCGCGAGTGCCGCGACGTGCACGTGGCCACCAGATCGCCAACCCCCGCGAGCCCGGCAAGCGTCGCGCCCTTGGCACCAAGGGCAATTCCGAGCCGCATAATCTCGGCAAGCCCGCGGGTGATGATCGCCGCCGCGGTGTTCTCCCCCAACCCCACACCGGCCGCCATCCCGGACGCCAACGCAATGACGTTCTTGCATGCGCCGCCGATTTCGGTACCGATGACGTCGGCATTGGTATATGGACGGAAGTAGCCGGTGTTCAGTGCGCGCTGTAAGGCGACCGCGCGCCCTGAGTCGCTACAGGCGACGACGGTGGCGGCGGGCTGCCGCGCGGCGATCTCATTGGCCAAGTTGGGACCGGAAACCACCGCGACCTGGTCCGGGTCCACGCCCGCGACTGCGACGATGACCTGGCTCATCCGCATCAAGGTGTCCAGCTCGATGCCCTTGGCCAGGCTGACCAGGGTCGCGCCGTCGGCAAACAAACCGGCCCACTGCTCGAGATTGGCCCGCATGGTCTGAGCGGGCACACCCAGCAGTACGGTCGACGCGCCGCTGAGCGCCTCGGCGGCGTCGGTGGTGGCGCGGATCGGCGCGGGCAACTGGACGCCGGGCAGATAGCGGGTGTTGCAGCGGGTGGCGTTGATTTCGTCGGCGACCTCTGCTCGTCTCGCCCACAAGGTGACCTGACTGCCGGCTTCGGCCAGCACCTTGGCCAGCGCCGTGCCCCACGCGCCGGCGCCCATCACCACTACCGCACCCGCCGTGCCAGCCATAATCACCACCCCCGATGCCCTGCATGCTGCGCCAGGCGCCCACCCTAATCTGTGACCGGCCAAACGCCCCGACCGCGCCATTGACGGAGCCCGCGGCGAGCGCCAAAACACGCCGCAATCACCGCTGGCAGGATGAGCCCATGAGCGGCACCCCGGCCGACGGTCACGGCGACGTCGGGCTGATTGTGGCCGTCAAGCGGCTGGCGCTAGCCAAGACCCGCCTCGCGCCCATTTTTTCGACACGGACCCGCGAGGCCGTCGTGGTAGCCATGCTGATCGACACCTTGACCGCGGCCGCAGCGGTTGAATCGCTGCGTTCGATCACGGTCATCACGCCTGACGACGCCGCGGCGGCTGCCGCGGCACAGCTGGGCGCCAACGTGCTGGCCGACCCGACGCCGGTGGGCCATCCCGACTCACTGAACAACGCGATCACCGTTGCGGAGCGACTGGTAGCTGAATCGGCAACGAATGTTGTTGTGCTGCAAGGCGATTTACCGGCATTGCAGACACAGGAGCTAGCGGGGGCGATCGCCGCCGCGCGCAACCATCCACGAAGCTTCGTCGCCGACCGGCTCGGCACCGGAACAACAGCGCTGTGCGCGTTCGGTGTCGCACTTCAGCCCCAATTCGGGCCGGATTCCTCAGCGCGCCACCGCCGTTCGGGGGCAGTGGAGCTCACGGGCGCATGGCCGGGTCTGCGTTGCGACATCGACACCCCCGACGACTTAGCGGTGGCCCGCCGTCTCGGGGTCGGTCCTGCCACCGCGCGCGCCCTCGCCGCCCGCTAGCGCCGCTGAACACCTCATCGCCGCCGACACAGTGCGGGCGCAGACCCATAACGGCAAGGTGAACACCACACCAACGGTGAACCGATGTCCGCTGGGTTGTAGCAGCACCGCCCGATAATGCGCAATGATCGGAAAATGACCGAAATCGAAGCCGAGGCGCGCCCTGAAGAGAGCGTGTGGCATCCGGGTGACTCGGCCCCCGCGGCACCACCCGCTGCGACTACAGCAGTCATTGAAAGAGAACTTCCCGAGGACCGGTATCTGAACCGGGAACTGAGTTGGCTGGACTTCAACGCGCGAGTGCTTGCACTAGCCGACGATGCCTCGCTGCCGTTGTTGGAACGGGCCAAGTTCCTGGCGATCTTCGCCTCCAATCTCGACGAGTTCTATATGGTGCGGGTCGCCGGGCTCAAACGCCGCGACGAGATGGGCCTGTCGGTGCGCTCGGCGGACGGTCTGACACCGCGCGAACAACTACGTCGCATCGGCGAGCAGACGCAGCACATCGCCACCAGACACGCGCGGGTGTTCCTTGATTCGGTGCGCCCCGCGCTGGCCGAGCAAGGTATCCATATCGTCACGTGGGCCGATCTCGACGAGTCTGAGTGCGATCAACTGTCGGCCTACTTTCACGAGCAGGTCTTCCCAGTCCTCACGCCGCTGGCCGTCGATCCCGCGCACCCATTCCCATTCGTCAGCGGGTTGAGCCTGAACCTCGCGGTCACTGTCAAACGCCCGGAGGATGGCGGACATCACTTCGCGCGCGTCAAAGTGCCCAACAATGTCGACCGATTCGTCGAACTGGCCCGGCGCACGGACGCCGACGGTAAGCCGATCGTGCGCTTCCTTCCGATGGAGGAACTGATCGCGGCGTTTCTTCCGGTGCTGTTCCCGGGTTTGGAGATCGTCGAGCATCACGTGTTCCGCATTACCCGCAACGCCGACTTCGAAGTCGAAGAAGACCGCGACGAGGACTTGCTGCAAGCTCTGGAGCGGGAATTGGCGCGTCGCCGGTTCGGATCGCCAGTGCGCCTTGAGGTATCTGACGACATGACCGAGAGCATGCTCGAGCTGCTGCTGCGCGAACTGGACGTGCACCCCGGTGACGTCATCGAGGTGCCCGGTCTGCTTGACCTGTCGTCGCTGTGGCAGGTCTACGACGTGGACCGGCCGGATCTCAAGGATCCACCGTTCGTGCCCGCGACGCCGCCGGCGTTCGCGGAGCGGGAAACGCCCAAAAGCATTTTCGCGACACTACGCGAAGGTGATGTGCTGGTGCATCACCCGTATGACTCGTTCTCAACCAGCGTGCAGCGATTCATCGAACAGGCCGCCGCCGACCCTAACGTTTTGGCGATCAAGCAGACGCTGTACCGCACTTCGGGTGATTCGCCGATTGTCCACGCCTTGATCGAGGCCGCCGAGGCCGGAAAGCAGGTGGTGGCGCTGGTCGAGATCAAGGCGCGATTCGACGAACAAGCCAACATCCGGTGGGCGCGCACGCTGGAGCAGGCGGGCGTGCATGTGGTGTACGGGCTTGTGGGTTTGAAGACACACTGCAAGACCGCGCTGGTGGTGCGCCGCGAAGGATCGGCCATCCGGCGCTACTGCCACGTCGGCACGGGCAATTACAACAGCAAGACCGCGCGGCTTTACGAGGATGTCGGTCTGCTGACAGCGGCTCCCGATATCGGCGCCGATCTCACCGACTTGTTCAACTCGCTCACTGGCTATTCGCGCAAGGAGTCCTACCGCAACCTGCTCGTGGCCCCATACGGGATTCGCGCTGGCATCATCGAGCGTGTCGAGCGCGAAGTTGCCGCGCACCGCGAAACCGGTAATGGGCGGATCAGGCTCAAGCTCAATGCCCTGGTTGACGAACAGGTCATCGATGCGCTCTATCGCGCGTCGCAGGCAGGGGTGCGCGTCGAGGTCGTGGTCCGCGGGATCTGTGCACTGCGGCCCGGCGCCGAGGGCTACTCGGAAAACATCGTCGCCCGCTCGATTCTGGGCCGTTTCCTGGAACACTCGCGGATCTTCCATTTCCGAGCTATCGACGAATTCTGGATCGGCAGCGCCGACATGATGCATCGCAATCTCGATCGACGGGTCGAGGTCTTGGCCCAAGTCAAGGACCCGAGGCTGACCGCCGAGCTGGATGAGCTGTTTGAATCCGCGTTGGATCCGGCCACGCGGTGCTGGGAACTCGGGTCAGACGGGCAGTGGATCGCGTCGCCGCAGGACGGGAGGACGGTGCGCGACCACCAGGTGTCGCTGATGGAGCGGCACCGCAGCCCCTGACACACCGCATCAGTCATGACCGCCCGGCCGCATCGACGTGGTCACGCGGCCCGAATTGACCTGCAGGAGTTGAGGTGTCGACACAAAGCTCGTCGCACGGGCGACGCCCGTCGGGTAAAGCCGTTTGTGCCGCCGGTGCTGTGCTGTGGCGGCCGGGCGACGACGAGACCGGCGTCGAGATCGCGCTCATCCACCGTCCCCGCTATGACGACTGGTCGCTGCCCAAAGGAAAACTCGATCCCGGTGAAACTGAGCCGGTGACCGCGGTGCGGGAAGTCTTCGAAGAAACCGGTCACCGAGCGCACCTTGGCCGGCGCATCGCGGCGGTGAGCTACCCGATCGAGCAAGGCGTCAAGAAGGTGCGCTATTGGGCGGCCCGCAGCATCGGCGGAGAATTCACACCCAACAGCGAAGTCGACGAACTCGTGTGGCTGCCGGTTTCGGCCGCGATGAAAAAGGCCGCTTACACACAGGACCGAAAGGTCTTGCGCCGGTTCGCCAAACATCCGGCCGAGACCCAGACTGTGCTGATCGTTCGGCACGGCACCGCCGGCAGCAAGTCCCGCTTTTCCGGCGACGACACCAAGCGACCGCTGGACAAAAAGGGCCGTGCGCAGGCCGAGGCACTTGTCGGGCAACTATCGGCGTTCGGCGCCACCGATGTGTACGCCGCCGATCGATTGCGATGCCATCAGACGGTCGAACCGCTCGCCGAAGAACTCGGTGTGGTGATCTGCAATGAACCACTGCTGACCGAAGAGGCATACGCCGAGAACCCAAAACGGACTCGACGCCGGATCCTGGAAATCGCCGCGCTCGGGCATACACCGGTGATCTGCACGCAGGGCAAGGTAATTCCGGACCTCATCGCGTGGTGGTGCGCTCGCGACCGGGTGCGTCCGGATAAATCCCGCAACCGCAAAGGCAGTACCTGGGTGCTCTCACTCTCCGACGGTCACCTGATTGCGGCCGACCACATTGGCAGCGCACTGGCGGTAAATGCGCTGAAGTAACAGGCAAACACCCTTCGGAGGTGACGCCTCCGAAGGGTGTTGCGTCTGTGAGTTGTTATCTGCTTACCGGCGACCGCGTCTCGCAGTGGATTTCTTGGCCGGCGCCTTCTTGGCGGTCGACTTCTTGGCAGGCGCCTTGCTCGCTGCCTTGCGGGTCGTAGCCTTCGAGGTCGTCCTCTTGGTAGTCGCCTTTCTAGCAGTCGACTTGGTCGCCTTCTTGGCCG
>NZ_DASRBZ010000564.1:0-2278 GCF_035653355.1 Mycobacterium sp.
CTGAAACCGCCCAACCCGACGATCAGTCCACCTATCACAGCGGCGGCGACGCCCTACTCACTCCAGGTCGACCGGCGCGACCTGCTCGGCGGTCTGATTCACGAATACGAACCCGCCGCCGCGTGACGATCGAGTTCTTGCACCCCACGCGCTTACGAGAACGTCCCGCCACGACCGGGTTTACTCTCCGTGTCTTCGATCGAAAGAGGCGGGCTAGCCCGCGTAGCGGCTCATATCGGCCGACAGCAGGTCGCACACTTCCTGGACACGCACGGCCAGACCGAGCTGCTCGAGTTCGTCAACGTCCAAGTGCTCGACCAGGCGTAGACACGCGGCGTTGGCCGCGATCATCGCGCGCCGCAATTCTGCCTCACGCTCGCTTGCGATCGGTCGCCGGAGCCGCATCTCCACCTCAACCGGACTCGCGATCGGCCGCAGGCGATCCGGGTCGCCGTACCTGGGTGCCTGGGGATCCATAGCTCCCCTCCCTGCCCTCAGGCCGCCATGGCCGAGAGGTCAAAGAGGTCGGAGAGCATGTCGCTGAACGCTGACCGTAGCAGCTCTCACCGTCAACCGAACAGACGTAGCCGCAGCGGCGCGACGGCTGCAGCCCGGACGATCGGGTGCGAGCTCGCCGAACTTGATCTCGTGTCTGTAGCGGTCGGCGACAGCGGTGGGAGCGGTCGCACCCCTGCGAGCCGGCGGCTTGGCTTCCGTGCGATCGAAAGACGACCTTGTATCACCCTTACCCCGAGCTGGTTCAAGCGCTTTAACCACCGCTTGGGCGTTGGGATCGCTGTCCCCGCGGTCGGATGTCGCCTGCCCGGCGGTTGCTCGACGCTAGATCTAGACGAGGATGTTGACCGCTCGTGCGGCGACGAGTAGCACGGTGACGACGGAGAGAATCGATTCGGCGGCCATGAGCGCTTTCGCTGGCCGTGTCAGCGGCATCGCATCGGTCGGGCTGAACGCGATTGCGTTTGTCAGCGAGATGTAGAAGTAGTCCCAGAGGCGTGGCGCCCAGCCGTGGCGTGCAAGCTGGGGGTTCTCGTCCTGGGGGAACTGGAAGTCTGGTTTGCGAGTGGTCGTCGAGAGCGCCCGTGCGACGGGGCCGCCGCAATCCAGTTCCCAGAAGGCGAGACCGAACGCGACGGTGTTGGTGAACCAGACGGCGCCGCCGCTTGCAAGGAGCTGAGCCCCTGTGATCTGGCTCGCCGAGTGCGCGATCAATGAGGCAACTAGGACAACCAGGCCGAGGACGTTGAAGACCCAGACTACTGCCAGCAGGCCGATCACGATCTCTCGCCGATGGTCGCGGCGGACGAGCTGGCTCAGGCCGAACAGCAACGTTGCCGAGAGGCAAACATACGGCGCCGCAACGACCAGCCACATCCACCACAGCGAATGTCCGAGCGATTCCCAGTGCGCGTGCTTGGCTGCAAGCGCTAGCGCGATCAGGATCGCAGCCGCAACCAAGGCGAACGGCGCCGCATCGTCACGTGCCTCGCGTGCCGCCGCGTGCAAGCGCTCCAACCCAGAGCCCGCACCGACAGAGGGACGCGTACCTTCAGTCATCTACCGGCACCACAGTGCGCCGACCGTCGGACAGCGCCGACGGACACACCGTCGTACCCGGAAACGACGGCGCCAGGCGACGAAGTGCAGAAGCTGTGGGGTGTCGGCGCGAATCGATCGGGAAACGAGGACGTCGTGATGAAGGTCCGGTACAGGGACGGAGGCGCTGAGGTGCTGGCACTCTTGTTAAGTGAGCATGCTTCAGATCGGCCGCGAAAGCCCGTCCTCAGCCGCTCGACAGAATGGCTGCGGCTCCCACCGCTTAGCCCGCAGGAGTTCGTCGCGGGAGCGTCGGTCTCGAGTCTCGTTGTGCGCCCGATCCTGATCGGGCTCTTCAAGCGACACGGCTGGTCCTGAATGGACAGCGGCGACGTTCAAGTGCCGGGAGGTGAGATCGACGACGACAAACAGGGTTTTGCCGTGTCAGGCGGTCCGAGAACATGTGAGGGTGGGCCACGGCCGCGGTTGCGCGGCGTTTCTCATCAGCTGGCGTTTGTCGCGGCGATTCCGCTGGGTGTAGCCCTCGGGGTGTCAGCGCACGGCGGGACCGCACGGGGTGCTGCGATCGCGTTCGCGGCGAGCGTTACGGCGATGTTTGGGGTCAGCAGCCTGTTCCATCGGCTGTCGTGGACGCCCGCTGCGGCACGCTGGATCGGTCGGCTTGATCACACGATGATCTACGCGCTGATCGCCGGCACCTACA
>NZ_DASRBZ010000565.1:0-2732 GCF_035653355.1 Mycobacterium sp.
CGGGCCGGTCGTCGGGTGAGACCAGGATCAGTGCCCGGGCGATCGCCAAGCGCAGCGCGCCGGCCTGGCCGGACGGGCCGCCGCCGCCCAGGTGGGCGTAGATGTCGAAGCTGTCCACCCGGTCGACGGTCACTAGCGGAGCTTTGATGAGCTGCTGGTGCACCTTGTTGGGGAAGTAGTCCTCCAAGCTGCGGCCGTCGAGGTCGAATTTGCCGGTGCCGGGCACTAGCCGCACCCGCACGATGGCCTCCTTGCGGCGGCCGACCGTCTGGATAGGGCGCTCGAAGACGAATGAGTCGGCGCGCTTGCCCTGCTCGGCCCCGGAAGTGTCGGCAGCCGCGGTGCCGCCGGCGTCGGTCTCTGCCGTTTGGGTCATTGGGTCACCTGCTTGATCTCGTACGGAATCGGCTGCTGGGCGGTGTGGGGATGCTCTGGACCGGCGTAGACGCGCAGCTTGCGCTTGATCTGGCGGCCGAGCTTGTTCTTGGGCAGCATGCCGACAATCGCCTTCTCGACGACCCGGTCGGGGTGTCGTTGCATCAGGTCACCGAGGGTGCGCTTGCGCAGGCCGCCGGGATAACCCGAGTGGCGGTAGACCGGCTTGTTCTGCAGTTTGTTGCCGCTGATCGCGACCTTGTCGGCGTTGACGACGATGACGAAATCGCCGCCGTCGACGTTGGGAGTGAACGTCGGCTTGTGCTTGCCGCGCAGCAGGGTGGCTGCGGTGACGGCAAGGCGGCCAAGCACCACGTCCGTGGCGTCGATGACATACCACGACCGCGTGGTGTCACCGGCCTTCGGCACGTATGTAGGCACAGCGCTTACTTGCCTTTCTCTCGGGGTGAATCCCGGTATGACCCGGGTGCCGGTCAGGCGTCGACGGGCGGGGTGCTCTCGGCGACCGACAGTGACCCGAGCCCCGGCAGACCGCACGCCAAGCCAGCAGCTTACCGGCGGCCATCCGCGCAGGTCAAAACGCCGTAGCGGGCAACCGTACCGGCGCATGACTGTGCGGTCCCGACGGCTCCCCTCCATCGGGACCAACACAGCGTCTTCTTGGCCCCTACCGTCTCCAGATACTGGCCGCCTGGCGGTCAGCGCTCGCGACATCGTCGGAGCCGGCACGCACCGCGTTGCCGAGGTCGACCAGCATCTCGTTGAGCGCGGAGGCCGCGTGCTGCCACCTGAGCTGTTCGACGCGGTAGGCGGCGGCGGCTTCCCGGGTCCAGAGTTCTTGCAGTGGCGCGATCTGCGATCTCAGCTCTTCCAGGGCGGCGTTGAAGCGGGCCGCCGTGGTGTGGATCTCCTGGCGAACGCTGTACTCGATTTCGGCGAAGTTGTACGACAGCACGGGGTCCATGAGTGATCGCCAGACCTCACAGGTTCCCGCCGGCGGTGGCGATGCGGTGAGCGTGATTCTCGCCGGCTTCCCGCAGCGTCGCCTCGTTGTAGCGGATGCTCTCCGCGATGCCGTGCAAGGCGTGGTACAGCTTCATCGATTCCGCGTTCCAGCGCTCTACCACTTCCCTGAACCGAGTGGCCGCGAGACCGCCCCACACCGACGGCGGCACGCTGCTGACCCGACCGATGAACGCCTGCAGCATGCCGCGGATCTCCTCGTTACATGCGTCCGTCTTGGCAGCCACTGTGTGCATCAGGTTGAAGTCGGTGCTCAACGTGTTGGGTGTGCTCATACCATCTACGACTGCGGCGGCTCGGGTTTGGTTCCCTTGATTCGGATTTCGTTTCTCACCGCACCGCGTGGGCAGACCGCACGGCCTGCTCGCACACGTCGAGGATGGCCGCTGCGCCTCCGGACCTGCTCTGGCAGCCGATGCTGATCCGCACGGGACCGTCGAGAAGCACCGTCCAGCGGATCTCGTGCGCGGGGCGGACTTCCCGATAAGTCACTGCGGGCCGCCCGGCGCTGGTTGCCGACGGGCTGAAGTCGACAAAGACGCCGGACGGTTCCGCATCGATAGCGCGCTTCAACGACTCCGCAGCCGCGGTCAGTGTCTCGTGGGCAACCGGGGACTGCGTCACATGCAGCGCCACTTCCGGATCGGACGGCGACGTGAGCTGAACGCGCGCTGACCCGGGCCCGCCGACGACGCGCTCCACGCGCCATTGCGCCGGAATGCTCAGCGCTACCCGTCCCTCCACCAGAAACGTCGTTGGAATTGCGGCGGGGGTCGGGGCGCTGTGGCGGCTACCAATGCCGAAAGCGAGCAACGCGGCGGACACTGCAGCGGCGACCAAAAGCGCTGCACCCACACGTTTTTTTCGCGCGCGTTCGCCTCGGGCCTGACCCGGTCCGTCGTCCTCCTCACCGGTGGGAAACGCCGCAACCGCAAGCTGCTGCAGCCGCGCATCGTCGACGTGCACCACCGTCAGATCGGCGCGCTTGTGGCGCACGCCGTCAGCGATCATCCTGGCCAGCGTCGAGGCACCGGCGATGGTTGTCGGCGCATCGATCACCACAGTGGATGCTGTCTCCGATGCCGTTCCGGCGATGACCTGCGCGACCGAATCAGCGACTCTGGCCGGTTGGCCGCGGCGAGATTCGGCGACGACCGGCGCCGCGGTGATGACGACGAAACGCTCCGCGATTTCGACAATCACCGTGGCATGCGGCGGGTCTGGTGACGCCTCGCCCAGCAACCACGACCGCGGCTGCGCGACGACGCTGTCGGCAAGCTGCTCTGCCGCAGCGCTGATCACGTTGATGCGTG
>NZ_DASRBZ010000566.1:0-3903 GCF_035653355.1 Mycobacterium sp.
CGACGGTGCCTTCCTGCGGCTTCTCCTTGGCGGTGTCGGGAATGACCAGACCGGATGCGGTCGTGGTCTCGGCCTCGTTGGCCTGTACGAGGATCTTGTCCTCGAGTGGCTTGATGTTCACGCTCGCCACGATTAGAGCCCTCCACTAGTTTGATCGGGTCCGGGGCCCCGGACCCTGTCGGTAGCAGGTCCGGGCAGTCCCGGGCCGTCGGATTACCAGGTGTTCGGCATTCGTCCGTGCCCTCGCGTCGTCGTCGCGGGTGCCGACACAGGGATTGTCCGATTGCCATCTAGCACTCTATACAGGAGAGTGCTAGCACTCAAGGCCGCCACCCTGCTTCTATGGGCAGCTCGCCGGGCGGGCCTGGCGTGCGCAGTTCGCCACGTACGCCTCGGGTCGTCTCCCGGACCAAAACCGCAGGCAGAGGCCATAGCGGCTCGGTTCCCAGGATCCGTCAAGGGCCAAATGCTAGTAATGACCTCATGTTCGGTGGCATCCTCCACGCGGCCCGCATCGCCGTCGTGGCCGCACTTTTGTGCCCGGTCGCGCTGGTATTCGCCGGGCTGGCCCAAGCCCACGCCGACCCGAACGGCCAAATGTACGGCAACCCCCAAGCCGCCGCACCCTACTGGCGCTACCAGCACGGCCAAGACTGCGGCCTGATGTCTGCGGCCGACGTGATCGGCCAGCTGACCGGCAAAGAACCGTCCGAAACCGCCGTCGTGCTTCGTGGGGTTTTGACCAAAAGCCGAGTCCACCATGGCGATATCTACCACTTCGACGGCACGTCGCCCGGAGACCTGGTTGTGCTGATGGAGAAATACGGCGTCCAGTCCGACCTCACGACCGGCAACAGCATGCAGACGCTGGAGCAGGACTTGGCCGGCGGCCACAAGGTGATCGCGGGGGTCAACGCCGAAACGATCTGGAACTATCCTCCGGGCGAGGGTCAACGCACCAACGCCGACCACGCCGTGGTCGTGACCGGAGTCGACACCCGCAGCGACATCGTGCATCTCAACGACAGCGGCACGCCTAACGGCCGCGACGAACAAATCCCCATGGACACGTTCAGCCCAGCCTGGGCTACCGGCGACAACCTGCTCATCGTCACCCGGCAAACGGGCGGCCGGTAACGCAGGCCCCCGACTTAGGGCAGCCGTGCCCGTACCACGGGCATGCCCGGATCGCTGGGGACGTCCAGCGGTGACGGGGAGGCGCCAGCCGCCACCAGGTGCGCGGCGAACGCCGCGATCATCGCGCCGTTGTCGGTGCACAACCGGGGCCGGGGAATTCGCAGTGTCAGGCCGGCGCCACGGCAGCGCTGTTCGGCCAGTTCCCGCAGCCGCGAGTTGGCCGCCACCCCGCCGGCGATCAGCAGCGTCGACACACCGAGTTCGGTGGCGGCGCGCACGGCCTTCATGGTCAGCACGTCGGCGACCGCCTCCTGGAAGCCGGCGGCGATGTCGGCGGTGGCCGCATCGGGGTGGCTTTCTACGTAGCGCGCGACGGCCGTCTTCAGCCCGGAGAAGCTGAACGCGTACCGGTCGTCTTTGGGCCCGGTCATGCCGCGCGGGAACACGATTGCGGTGCGGTCACCGGTGCGCGCGAGGTCGTCGAGCACCTTGCCGCCTGGGTACCCCAGGCCAGCAGCCGCGCCACCTTGTCGTAGGCCTCACCGGCGGCGTCGTCGACGGTACTGCCCAGCTCGACGATCGGCTGGCCAAGCGAACGCACGTGCAGCAGGTGGGTGTGACCGCCGGAGACCAGCAGCGCCACGCACTCCGGCAGCGGCCCGTGTTCGTAGACGTCGGCGGCCAGGTGCCCACCGAGGTGGTTGACCGCGTAAAACGGCACCTGCCAGGCAGCTGAATATGCTTTGGCCGCAGCCACTCCCACCATCAGCGCGCCCGCCAGGCCGGGCCCGATGGTAGCGGCGACGACGTCCGGTTTGGACACGCCGCTAGCCGCCAAAGCACGACGCATCGTCGGGCCGAGCGCCTCCAGATGCGCCCGCGATGCGATCTCGGGCACCACGCCGCCGAACCGGACATGCTCGTCCACGCTGGAGGCCACCTCGTCGGCCAACAACGCCACCGTGCCGTCGTCGTCGAGCCGGGCAATGCCGACGCCGGTTTCGTCACAAGAGGTTTCGATAGCCAGAACGAGTTTCATTGCGGATCCCGCCGCATCGTGTAGGCGTCGGCGCCGCTGACCCGGTAATACCGTCGGCGTAGGCCGACGTTGACGAACCCGACACTGCGGTACAACGCGATCGCCGGCTCATTGTCGGTGCGTACTTCCAGGTACACAGCGCCGCCGTCGGCGAAGCGAAGCAGCTCGTTCAGCAGCCGACGGCCGATGCCCCGACCCTGATAGGCCGGGTCGACACCAATGGTGTGCACTTCGTACTCGAAGGGCGGCTTGCGGCCCAGCCGCGCGATACCCCCGTAACCGACCAGGGTGTCGCCGCTATCAGCATTGATGCGGGCGGCCACATAGTGGTTGTGCGTGGCCGCCAGTTCCCGGGCGAAGGCCGCCACCGGCCACGGGTCGTCGCCGGGAAACAGCTTGGCCTCCAACTGCGCGCACCGCTCGGCGTCGGCGATGGTGAGCGCGTCGACGGTGATCGGCTCTGCGTCGTGCGCTGTCACCGCGAAACCACCTGTGGAGCAAGTGCTTTGGCATCAGGGCGGCGCAGATACAACGGCAGCAGCGGCGCTTGGCGTTCCGACCAGTCGCCCACCGCGGCGACCAGCCCAGCCGGTGTCGGATACACCGGCTCACACCGAGGAAGGTCGAACAGCGCCGCATGCTCCGGTGAGCCGGCCACCGCCTGCGCTGTGCCCGGGTCGACGTCGGCGGGCGCGTCGACCGCCGGTCCCTCGACGCGAATGCCGTCGCGGTAACGGGCCCAGTAGATTTCGCGGCGACGGGCATCGGTGACAACCAGGGTGTCGCCGCTGGTCTGTACGCCGATGGCGTCCAGGCTGCACACTCCGTGCACCGGAATTTCCAGCGCATGCCCGTAAGCGGCGGCGGTCGCCATACCCACCCGCAGACCGGTGAACGGGCCGGGACCGCAGCCCACCACCACGGCATCGAGGTCGGTCATGCCGATCCCGGCGGCGGCCAACGCGGCCAGCACGTTGGGGGTGAGCCGTTCGGCGTGCGCCCGGGCGTCGACGGTGACGCGCTGGGCCAGCACCTCGAGCCGCTCGCCGACGCGCCGCACGATGCCCGCGGTCACCGCCGGGGTGGCGGTGTCGAGGGTCAGCACCAGTGTCATGCGGCCCACCGCCAGGTCGCGATCCGCACATCGGAGTTGCTAACCCGCTCCAGCCGGATGTCGAGGTGCCGCTCGGATAGGCGTTCGGCGAGTCCCTCGCCCCACTCCACCACCACGACGGCCTCGTCGAGTTCGGTGTCCAGATCCAGCGAGTCGAGCTCGGCCAGCAGGTCGGCGCCGCTGTGATCCAGCAACCGGTACATGTCGACGTGGATCATCGCCGGAGCGCCGGCACGCCGGGCAGGATGCACGCGCGCCAGCACGAACGTCGGCGAGATCACCGGCCCGTCGACGTCCAGGGCAGCGGCGATCCCCTTGGCCAACACGGTTTTTCCGGCGCCCAGTGGGCCGGAGAGCACCACCACGTCGCCGGCACGCAAATGCTGCCCGAGTCGCGAACCGAGCGCGACGGTGTCCTCGACGCTGGCGAGCGTCGCGGTGCCGGATAGTGGCGATCGCGAGCGCGGCGAAGCCGGGCGCTGGGGGTCGCCACCAAACGAGTGCTGCAGTTCAACCATTGCGGCGGGCTCGCTCACGCCACCTCCGGGTGAACGACTTCAGCTTGCTCGGCGGGTTGACCCGCTTGACGAGCCGGACCAGTCCGTCGTTGACG
>NZ_DASRBZ010000567.1:0-8155 GCF_035653355.1 Mycobacterium sp.
CAATCCGAAGCTCGCTACCTTGCAGCAGGACTTCGCCAAGACGGCCGCCGTGGCCAACATCTACGCCGACGCCGCTCCCGACCTGACCACCGTGATCGACAACGTGCCGACGATCAGCAAGACGATCGTCGACCAGCAAGGTGACCTCAACGACACCTTGTTAGCGACAATCGGCGTGTCCAACAACCTCTATGAGACGCTCGCGCCTGCCGAGCAGAACCTCATCGACGCGATCAAGCGGCTGCGGGCCCCGATCAAGGTGGCCGCTGACTACTCACCCGAATTCGGTTGCCTTTTCAAGGGCATCGACCGCGGCATCAAGGAGTTCGCGCCACTGATCGGCGTCCAGAAGGCGGGCCTGTTCACTTCATCGAGTTTCGTCTTAGGTGCGCCGTCGTACACCTATCCGGAGAGCCTGCCGATCGTCAACGCCTCGGGCGGCCCGAACTGCCGTGGCTTACCCGATATTCCGACCAAGCAGCACGGCGGCTCCTGGTACCGGGCCCCGTTCCTGGTCACCGACAACGCGTACATTCCGTATGAGCCATTCACCGAAATGCAAGTGGACGCACCGTCGACGCTGCAGTTCCTGTTCCACGGCGCATTCGCAGAACGAGACGACTTCTAATGGCGCGCTACGAGTCTCACCGAAGGATGATGGTGAAGGTCAGCATCTTCACCGTCGCGATGCTGCTCGTTGCCGTCGGCCTTGTAGTGATCTTCGGTGAATTTCGGTTCGGTCCGGAGAACACCTACTACGCCACGTTCACCGACGCGACTCGGCTGAAACCCGGTCAGAAAGTTCGCATCGCCGGGGTACCGGTCGGGTCGGTGAAAGACGTCAAACTCAATCCGAACAACAGCGTCAACGTCACCTTCGGCCTGGACAAGCGCTACACGCTGTATTCGTCGACGCGCGCGATGATCCGGTATGAAAATCTTGTCGGCGACCGCTACCTCGAAATCACCTCGGGCCCCGGCGATCTGCGCAAGTTGCCGCCCGGTGGGACCATCGATCAGCAGCACACCCAACCGGCGCTGGACCTCGACGCGCTGGTGGGCGGGCTCCGGCCGGTCCTCAAAGGCCTGGACGCCGGCAAGATCAACACGATCACCAGTTACGTCATCGAGCTGCTGCAGGGCCAGGGCGGGGCGTTGTCGAACCTGCTCGCCGATACGAATGCCTTCACCTCGTCGCTGAGCGCGCGCGACCAGCTCATCGGCGACGTCATCAACAACCTCAACACGGTGCTCACCACGGTCGACCAGAAAGGTACCCAGTTCTCGGCGAGCATCGACCAGCTGCAGCAACTGATCACCGGTCTGGCCCAAGGCCGCGACTCGATAGCAGGCGCGATCCCCCCGCTGGCGTCCGCCGAGCGCGATCTGACTTCACTGCTGAAGAACTCCCGGCCGGCCTTCAAGGGCGTCATCCAAAACACCCGCGCAATCGCCACTGAGCTCGACGCGCGCAAGGCCGAGGTGAACAACGACATCGAACAGCTCGGCGAAGACTATCTGCGCCTCGCCGCACTCGGCGCCTACGGCGCCTACTTCAACATCTACTTCTGCTCGGTGACGCTCAAATTCAACGGGCCGGTAGGCGGCGACATATTGATCCCCATGGGGGGCCAACCCGATCCGAGCAAGGGGAGGTGCGCCTTTGTCAAGTGATGGTCGTGACCCGCTGCGCACCGGCATCTTCGGTGTGGTGCTTGTGGTGTGCATCGTGCTGGTCTCGTTCGGCTACAGCCAATTGCCGTTCTGGCCACAGGGCAAGCCCTACGACGCGTACTTCAGCGACGCCGGGGGCATCGTGCCCGGCAACGACGTCTACGTCTCCGGCATCAAAGTCGGCCGCGTGCAGGCGGTCGCGCTTGCCGGAGACACCGCGAAAGTGTCGTTCACCGTTGACCGCCACATCGTCGTCGGCGACCAGTCGCTGGCATCGATCCGCACCGACACCATCCTGGGTGAGCGGTCGCTCGCCGTGACCCCGGCCGGCGGCCGAAGCGCGACAACGATCCCGCTGAGCCGGACCACGACGCCGTACGCCCTCGGCACCGCGCTCGAGGATCTGGGCGGCAACGCCAACAACTTGGACAAGGGCCAGTTCGAGAAGTCGTTGCAGGTTCTCACCGATGCGTTGCGCGACGCCACCCCGCAGCTGCGCGGCGCCCTAGACGGTGTGACGTCGCTGTCACGCACCCTCAACCGCCGCGACGAGGCGCTCGACGGACTGCTGGCGCACGCCAGGTCAGTGACATCCGTTCTGGCCAAACGCGCCGAGCAGGTCAACAAGCTGATCCTCGACGGCAATCAGCTGTTCGCCGCGCTGGACGCGCGCCGTGCCGCACTGGCTCAGCTGATTTCAGGAATCGACGAACTCGCCCAACAGATCTCCGGTTTCGTGGCCGACAACCGCCGCGAATTCGGGCCGTCGCTGGGCAAACTCAACCAGGTGCTGGACGACCTTAATGAACGCCGCGCATACATCAGCGAGGCGCTCAAACGGTTGCCGCCGTATGCGACCACGCTGGGCGAGGTGGTTGGCTCCGGTCCCGGCTTCAACGTCAACGTCTACAGCGTGCTGCCAGCGCCGTTGATGGCGTTCATGTTCGACTTCGTCTTCCAGCCCAACAAGATGCCGGACAGCTTCGCCGATTATCTGCGCGGGATGATCCAAGAGCGCTGGATCATTAGGCCGAAGTCACCATGACGGTCTTCTCGGTCGCGCCACGACGCAGGCGGGGGCTGCAGGTACTGGTGGCCGCCGCCCTGGTTCTGATATTGCTTGCGGGCCTCTACCTGATCTGGCCGACCCGTGCCAGCCACAAGCTCGTCGGCTACTTCAGCTCCGCGGTCGGGCTTTATCCCGGCGATCAAGTCCGCATCCTCGGCGTGCCGGTCGGTCGGATCGACACGATCGAGCCACGGCCCTCCGACGTCAAAGTCGTGATGTCCGTACCGGCCGAGTTGAAGGTGCCGCAAAACGCCCGGGCGGTCATCATGGCGCCAAACTTGGTGGCAGCGCGGTTTATTCAGCTCACCCCCGCATATACCGGAGGTCCCGCGCTGCCCGACGGCGCCAGCATCGGACTGGACCGCACCGCGGTCCCGGTGGAGTGGGACGAGGTGAAAGACGCGCTGACCCAGCTGGCTGGCCAGCTGAGTCCGGCGGCCGGGCAGATGCAGGGATCGCTGGGCAAGCTGATCAACCAGGCCGCAGACACCCTCGACGGCAACGGCGACTCCTTCCACGAAGCGTTGCGCGAGCTGTCGCAAGCCGCTGGGCGACTTGGTGACTCGCGCACCGACATCTTCGGCACCGTGAAAAACTTGCAGGTGCTCGTCGACGCGCTGTCGAAGAGCAACGAACAGATCGTCGAGTTCTCCGGTCATGTGGCGTCGGTGTCGCAGGTGCTGGCGGACAGCTCCCGCAACTTGGACACCACGCTGGGCACACTCAACCAGGCGTTGACCGATATCAGAGGATTTCTGCACGAGAACAACTCGACGCTGGTGGGGACGGTCAACAAGCTCAACGACTTGACCAAGGTGTTAAGTGATCAGAGCGACGACATCGAGCAGGTGTTGCACGTGGCGGGTCCCGGGATCGCCAACTTCTACAACATCTACGACCCGGCGCAGGGCACATTGAACGGGCTGCTGTCGATACCGGAATTCAGCAACCCGGTGCAATTCATCTGTGGCGGCTCCTTCGACACTGCCGCCGGGAAAGTCGCGCCCGACTACTACCGCCGTGCCGAACTCTGCCGTGAGCGGCTGGGACCGGTGCTGCGGCGGCTGACGGCGAACTATCCGCCCGTCATGTTTCACCCGATCAACTCGATCACCGCGTACAAGGGTCAGGTCATCTACGACACCCCAGCCACCGAAGCCAAGGCGCAGACCCCTATTCCGGAGCTGACCTGGATTCCCGCGCCCGGTGTGCATCCGCCAAAACCCGGGGATCTGCAAGACCTGCTGGTGCCGCCCGCCCCGGGTGCCAAGCCCGGGCCAGGAGCACCGTCGCCGGCGTCGACACCCAACGGGCCCGCACCCGGTCCGGCACCCGCCGCCGCGCCGCTGCCTGCCGAGCAGGGGGCTGGTCGATGAACCGAAATTGGCTGCGCGGCAGCGCATTGGTAACAGGCAGTGTAGTGCTCGCCGGCTGTCAGTTCACTGGGCTGAACTCAATCTCGTTGCCGGGCACGGCGGGCCACGGTGCAGGTTCCTACAAGATCACTGTCGAGCTTGCAGATGTGGCGACGTTGCCCCAGAATTCGCCGGTCATGGTCGACGACGTCACCGTCGGCAGTGTGTCGGGAATCCAGGCGGCCGAGCGAGCTGACGGCAGCTTCTACGCCGCTGTGCAGTTGGCACTGGACAAAAACGTGGTGCTGCCCGCCAACTCGACAGCCAAGGTGGCCCAGACGTCGCTGCTGGGTTCCCAGCACATTGACCTGGCTCGTCCGCAGAACAAGCCGCCGGTCGGCAGGCTGGTCAACGGCTCGCGTATTCAGGAGTCCAACACCAGCCGCTATCCCACCACCGAGGAGGTGCTCTCGGCGCTGGGCGTGGTGGTGAACAAAGGGAATCTTGGTGCGCTGCAGGAGGTTACCGACGAGACATACCAGGCGGTGGTAGGCCGGCAGGGCCAGTTCACCGACTTGGTTCCCAGGCTCGCGGAGTTGACGGCGGGCCTCAACCGCCAGGTAAACGACATCATCGCGGCCGTCGAAGGGCTGGACCGCTTCTCGGCCATCCTGGCCCGTAGTAAGGACAGTCTCGGCCGTGCGCTGGACACCTTGCCTGATGCGCTGCGGGTGCTCAACAAAAACCGTGACCACATCGTCGAAGCGTTCGCCGCGCTCAAGCGTGTCGCAACCGTTGCCTCTCATGTGCTTTCCGAAATCAAGGGAGATTTCGCCGAGGATATGAAGGGCCTGTATTCGGTGACCAAGGCTGTCGCCGACAACCGCAAGGACTTCGTGACCTCGCTGCAGTTGTTACTCACGTTCCCATTCCCCAACTTCGGTATCAAGCAGGCCGTCCGCGGCGATTACCTCAATGTGTTCACGACATTCGACCTGACCTTGCGCCGGATCGGGGAGACGTTCTTCACCACAGCGTATTTCGATCCGAACATGACTCACATGAGTGAGGTGCTCAACCCGCCGGACTTCTTGACCGGTGAAATGGCCAACCTGTCCGGCCAGGCCGCCGACCCGTTCAAGATTCCCGTCGCGCAGCCTGCGGCACAGCAGGGGGCGCGCTGATGCGGGACCGCCTCACCCGAATTCAGCTCGCTGTCTTCGCGCTCGTCACCGCTATCACGGTCAGTCTGATCGCGGTGTTCTATCTGCGGTTGCCGGCCACAATCGGCCTGGGCACCTACGGCGTAACCGCCGATTTCGAAGCCGGCGGGGGTCTGTACAAGAACGCCAACGTCACGTACCGCGGTGTCGCGGTCGGCCGGGTCGAGTCGGTGGGGCTCAATCCCAGTGGCGTCGACGCCAAGATGCGGCTCAATAGCGGAACACCGGTACCGTCGAACGTCATCGCCAGCGTCAAGAGTGTATCTGCCATCGGCGAGCAGTACGTGGACTTGGTGCCGCCCGACAAGCCCTCAGCGACCAAGCTGCACAACGGGTCTCGCATCGCGCGCAGCAATACCCGGCTCAGTGAGGACGTTGCAACGCTGCTGCGCAAATCCGAGACGCTGGTCAACAGCGTGGCCAACACCCGGCTGCGTGAGCTGCTGCACGAAACGTTCACGGCGTTCAACGGATCTGGTCCCGAACTGGCCCGGCTGATCGAATCGTCGCGACTGCTGGTCGACGCGGCCAACGCCAACTACCCGCAGACCTCCCAATTGATCGATCAAGTAGGCCCGTTGTTGCAGGCCCAGATTCGCTCGGGAAACAACATCCGGTCGCTGGCCGACGGGCTGGCTCGGTTCACGTCGGAGGTTCGCCACGCCGATCCGCAGGTTCGCAAACTGCTGGCGGTTGTCCCCGGTGCAGCCGACGAAACCAGCACCGCTTTCTCCGGTATCCGGCCGTCGTTTCCGATGCTCGCGGCGAGCCTGGCCAACCTGGGCCGGGTCGGCGTCATCTACCACAAGACGCTCGAACAGTTGCTGGTGGTGTTGCCGGCGCTGTTCGCCGCGATTACCACTGCTGCGGGCGGCGAGCCCCAAGACGAGGGCGCCAAACTCGACTTCAAAGTCGACCTGGGTGACCCGCCGCCGTGCAACACCGGTTTCATCCCGCCGCCGTTGGTTCGGACGCCCGCCGACGAGACGTTGCGCGAGCTGCCGACGGACATGTACTGCAAGGTGGCCCAGAACGACCCCACCACGGTGCGCGGCGCGCGCAACTACCCCTGCCAGGAGTTTCCGGGCAAGCGGGCGCCGACCGTGCAGCTGTGTCGGGACCCGCGGGGCTATGTGCCGATCGGTACCAATCCGTGGCGCGGACCGCCGATCCCGTACGGCACGCCGATGACCAACGGGCTAAACGCCTTGCCGCCCAACAAGTTCCCGTACATCCCGCCGGGCGCCGACCCGGACCCGGGTACCCCTATCGTGGGGCCGCCGCCGCCCGGTGTGGTGCCGGGACCGGGTCCGGCACCCAATCAACCGTTCCCGGTGCCGCCGCCACCCAACACCGGCGGGACCGACGGTCGACAGGCGTGGATACCGCCGGCGCCCTACCCACCGCAGCCCCCGCAGCTGCCTTACCCGAAGTGGCTTCCGCCGCCGCCACCGCCGGAAGGGATCAATCCGCCGCCGGAAGGGCCAGGCCCCGAGAAGCCGTGGGGCCCGCCGCCGGGTCCGGTGCCGCAGGCCAGCGGTGCTGCCTACACCACCTATGACCAGCACACCGGGGCGTTCACCGATCCGGCAGGCGGCACCGGTATCTTCGCGCCTGGAATGAGCGGTGCATCGAGTGCGGAGAATTGGGTGGATCTCATGCGCGATCCGAGGCAGTTGTAGTGACAGCTGAACAGCAGGCGGCGCGTGTTCGGCGTCGGGCATCCCGCGCCGCCGGGCCGGCGAAAGCCGAGTCCACCGCTGCCACCACGGTTCGGGTGGAGGCGCCGGCCGAGCCGCCGAAGCGGCGCAGCGCACCGGTCGCCCCACCGCCACGCCGGCCGGCGCACCGCCGCCTGGTGGGCTGGATCAGCCTGGGGGTCGGCCTTTTTGCGATCGCGGTGCTAGCGACCGGCCTGACCGTGCTCGTGGTCCAGCAGCGGCACGCCGACGCGCAACAAGCCCGCGCCCAGCGCTTCGTCGACACCGCCACCCAGACGGTGGTCAACATGTTCAGCTACACCCCAGACACCATCGACCAGAGCGTCCACCGATTCGTCGATGGCACCAGTGGACCGCTGCGAGGCATGCTCGACTCCAACAACAACGTCGAAAACCTCAAGGCCCTGTTCCGCGACACCAAAGCCAGCTCAGAGGCGGTCATCAACGGCGCTGCGCTGGAAAGCGTCGACAACGTCACCGACAACGCCTCTGTGCTGGTGTCGGTGCGGGTCACCGTCACCGACATCGACGGCGTCAACAAACCCTCCGTGCCTTACCGCATGCGGGTCATCGTGCACGAGGACGACAATGGCCGGATGACCGGCTATGACCTGAAGTATCCGGAGGGCGGCAATTGATGCGGTGGTTGCGGATCACCGCTGCCGGCTTGCTCAGTGCCGTGTTCATCGCACTGGCCGCGGTCAGCGGCTGGTTTTACTGGGATCGGGTGCAGACTCGCGGCGAGCAGTCGGCACGGGCGGCGCTGCCCTCGCTGGCCGCCCGGCAGATACCCTCGGTGTTCGGCTACGACTATCAGACGGTCGAACGCAGCCTGGGCGACGCGTATCCGCTGCTGACGCCGGACTACCGGCAGGCGTTCAAGAAAAGCGCCGACCAGCAGATCATCCCCGAGGCGCGTAAGCGCGAAGTCGTCGTGCAAGCCAGCGTCGTCGGCGTGGGAGTGATGGCCGCAAAAAGGGATTCGGCCACGGTCATGGTCTACATGAACCGCACGGTGACCGACAAATCACGGCAACCGATCTACGACGGCAGCCGATTGCGTGTCGACTACAAACGGATCGACGGCAAGTGGCTGATCAACTACATCACGCC
>NZ_DASRBZ010000568.1:0-11752 GCF_035653355.1 Mycobacterium sp.
GCTCACGGGCGATCTCATCCCACAAATCGGCCGCCCACTCCGGCCGATCGCCATACTGGCGATCCCGCAACTCGATCAAATCGGCCACCGCAGTCAACCGACGACCCGTGGCCTGGGCCTCACTGCGCGCCGCAGCACACACCTTATCCATCGCCGCCACCGACTCCGCCGTCGTCGACAACCCCGGAGATTCGAACGTACTTGCGATACTAATCGAGGGGTGTGACACGAATCGGGCGTACACCATCCCGCGGTGGATGAACTTCGAGCGGTAGCCGGCATGATGACTGACACCCGGCGAAATCCACGGTTGCGACACGGTCACGGATTCGTACCGTTTGCCGCATCAGCGGTCACAAAAACCACAGCGATCACTATCGTCACATCAGCTACCAGCTGACGTCAATTGGGACGTCCTGCCCCGCTGAAAGGTGTGACGTGTCGCCGGTCCCTCGAATCTTGTCGATATCGGCGGTGTCGGCGGCCGCAATCGGACTCGTCGTTGGCCTAGTCCCCGCTCCACCAGCCAGCGCACTGCCCTGCAGCGCGCCCGAAGCCAACGTCGATCCCCCTGCCGCGGCCCCAGCGGTGCCGCCGCCTGCGCCGGTAGTCCGGCCACCGACCGGGCGCCGACCTCGCGGCGCGAATGAGCGTGCGCCACTACCCAAGTTGGGCCCGCTCATTTCTTCTTTGCTGCACCCCAGAGCGCCGGTGCGCCAGCAAGCGGCAATCGTTCCGCCGGGGCCCACCCCGCCAGGCGCAGGCAACCAACCATCCCCGAATGCGGGCCAGCTGAATCCCGACGCGGCCGCACCTCAGCCCGAAGCGGCGCCTCCCGCCTCTATCGGGGGCGCCCCGACATCGCTTGTCGAGTGGGTGACCGGACCGAACGGGCCCAACAAAACCCTCGAACGTTTCGGCATCTCCGGGACCGACCTCGGGATCCTTTGGGACAACGGCGATCCCGGCGCCCGTCAAGTGCTCATGGCCTTCGGCGACACTTTCGGCTATTGCCGCCTGCAGGGCCAGCAATGGCGATACAACGTGCTGTTTCGCAGCAGCGACCAGAATCTCGCCGACGGAATCACCGTGGCGCCCGGCGTCCCGAACGACAGATACTCCGGCTCACCGGTGCAGCAACCGAACTTTTCCAAACAGGTCATTCCCGGCATCAAGTGGGCGTCCCAGGAGGGCATGATCCCGACCGCCGGCATCTCCATCGGCAGAACCCAGTACATGAACTTCATGTCCATCAAGCAGTGGGGCCGCGACGGCGAGTGGTCAACGAACTACTCGGCAATCGCAATGTCCCCCGACAACGGCCAGAACTGGGGCATCTACCCGGGCACTGTCCGCGCATCCGGTCCCGACGGCGTCCCGGGAGCCCGCTACATCCCCGGAAATGAGAACTTCCAGATGGGCGCGTTCATGCGCGGCAACGATGGTTACATCTACTCGTTCGGGACCCCGTCCGGACGCGGCGGCCCGGCTTTCCTGTCCCGAGTCCCACCGAACCTTCTCCCCGACGTCACCAAATACCAGTACTGGAACGGCGACCACAATGCATGGGTCCCGAACAACCCAGGTGCGGCGACCCCGATTTTCCCCGGCCCCGTCGGCGAAATGTCAGCGCAATACAACAACTACCTCAAGCAATATGTGGTGCTGTACACCAACGGAGGCAGCAACGACGTCGTCGCGAGAACCGCGCCCGCGCCCCAAGGACCATGGAGTCCCGAGCAAGTGCTCGTATCGTCGTTCCAGATGCCCGGCGGCATCTATGCGCCGATGCTCCACCCTTGGTCGACGGGCAAAGACCTGTACTTCAATTTGTCACTGTGGTCCGCATACGACGTGATGCTGATGCACACGGAGCTGCCGTAACTCGTCTCGTTTGGCCGATGGCGAATTACGGGTACACACCCGCGTGACTCAGGCAGCAATCGAACCTCGGCTCCCCGCTGCGCATGGACCGCTTTCGATGGCCGTTCGCCGCTGTCTAACCGAACCGGCTCCTCGCGAGCAGCTCACGCGGATCGGGGCCTCGGTCAGCGATTCGGACCCGTACGGTCTCGATCTGCAGCTGGCGCTGTATATGTGCTACGAGCTGCACTACCGGGGCTTCGCCGGCGTCGACCCCACGTGGGAGTGGAGCCCGGCACTGCTGCACCTGCGCGCCCAATTGGAACGGGCCTTCCTCGCCGGGGTGCGTCGCGACGTCGGCCCCATCGAACCCGACCACACCGCGGTCGCCGAAATGGACGCGCTCTCTACCGAACCCGTCAACGGCGAAGGCCCATCGTATTACCTGCGGGACACCGGAACCTGGGAGCAGATGCGTGAATATTTCGTGCATCGCTCGCTGTATCACCTCAAGGAGGGCGACCCGCACGCGTGGGCCATTCCCCGGCTCACCGGGCAAGCCAAGGCGTCGTTCGTCGCGGTGGAGTTCGATGAGTACGGCGCCGGCCGTGGCGCGCACCTGCATCAGCAGCTCTTCGCGGATCTGATGGAAGCCGCCGGGCTGGACTCGACATATCTTGGTTATCTTGACGCCGTTCCAGCCGAGTCGCTGGCGGTGGTGAACCTGATGTCGATGTTCGGGCTGCACCGTTGGCTGCGCGGGGCGGCCATCGGGCACTTCGCGGCCACTGAGATCACCTCGCCGCCGGGATCGCGGCGACTGGTAGAGGCTTTGCAACGGCTCGGCGCTCCGGACGAATGTGCCGCGTTCTACCGGGAGCACGTCGAGGCCGACGCAGTGCACGAACAGGTCGTGCGCTACGACGTGGTTGGTGATTTGGTTGCCCGAGATCCGCGCCTGGACCGCGACGTGGTGTTCGGAATGCGCGCGTTCGGTGTCGTTGAGGATCGCTTGGCGGACATCATGATTTCGGCCTGGAAGGCCGGCCAGACGTCGCTACGACGACCGTTGAGCTGACACCGTGCGCCGGCATCGCCGGTGGCTGGTGTCGCACAGCGGATAGTTCTTGCTGCGCCGGCAGGTGCACACGGCCACCATGAATCGGTCGGATTCCACGACGGCGCCGTCGGGCATCTCGATGCGCACCGGTCCGGAGATCAGCAGCGGGCCGTTCCGAATAACCCGCACCACAGTAGATTTGGCGGTGGTCATGGCTTGTCCGCGCGGATCACAACCAGTTCTTCTTCCCGGCAGCCACGCGGCACCCGACCGGTGTCCGCGAGCCAGCGTGCCCGCGCCGACATTACTGGTCCAAACGGAATCCACTGGGTGGCAATAACTTCAGCGCTCAGCCCATTGGAGTGCAAGATGTCCAGCGAACGTTGGGCATCGGCGATCACCGACTGAACTAACAGCAAAGAACCGCCGTCGCACAACAGATCCGATGCCGAATCGCACAGCGGGTCAAGGACCAGCCGCCCGTCGGGACCGGCATTCCACGCCCACGACGGGCCGGCCGCCGACGCGATCTTGTCACTGTCGTCGACGGGCGGGGTGGGCACATAGGGCGGATTGGACACGATCACGTCAAACGGCGCATAGCCCAGAGCGCCGGTCCACGACCCTTCACGGACGTCGACGTCGACTCCGGCGTGCACGGCGTTGCCCCGAGAACACCGCACCGCACGCGGGCAGATGTCGAACGCCGTAACGCTGGCCGCCCCCAGTTCAGCTGCAGCGATAGCAACCACACCGGTGCCGGTGCACAGGTCGAGCACTCGCCGACCGGGCACCAACGCGCTGCGTTCCATCGCGTCGATGAGCAGAAGCGAGTCGTGTTGCGGCGGATACACCCCGTCAGCGGTCAGCGGATCGCCGGGGGCGGCGTAAATGGTGGTCACAGGGGCCTTTCGACACGTCGCCGCGGCGGTCACGGCTTCTCGCGTGACTATGCCCGCAAACCGCAGCGTTGAAACCGACCGACGGGATTTAGGCGCTGGTCGGCGCGTGCGCGAATTTGTCGACAATCGTCGAGCAAAACGCCTCCAGGTCGCGCGGCGAGCGGCTGGTGATGACATTGCCGTCGACGACGACTTCCTCGTCGACAACGTTGGCGCCGGCGTTGCGCAGATCGGTTCGGATGCTCTGATACGACGTCAGCGTGCGTCCGGCCGCCACACCGGCTTCGACCAGCGTCCACGGGCCGTGGCAGATCGCGGCGACCGGCTTTCCCGAGTTGACGAAGTCGCGCACGAACGCGACAGCCTTGCTGTCCATGCGCAGCTTGTCCGGATTCACTGTGCCGCCAGGCAACACCAGAGCGTCGAACTCGTCGACCGATACATCGGATACCGCGCGGTCGACGGGAAACGTTCCCGCCGGCTCCAAATCGTGGTTGCGGGCTTCGATTTCACCGGTTTTCAGCGACAGCAACTCGGTTTGCGCGCCCGAGTCTTCCAGCGCCGAGCGCGGTTGCTCGTATTCGACTTTCTCCACGCCGTCCGCGGCCAGAAACGCAATTCTCTTGCCCTGCAACTGATGATGGGACATCGTGTGCTCCTTACGGTTTGAGGATGACCTTGGTGCAATTGTCCTGTTTTTGCTTGAAGATTTCGTAGCCGTGCGGTGCGTCATCCAGACTTAAGTGGTGGCTGACGACGAAGGTCGGGTCGATGTCGCCGTTGCGGATCCGGTCCAGCAGCGGCCGCATGTAGTGCTGCACATGGCATTGGCCGGTTTTGATGGTCAGTGACCGGTTCATCACCGCGCCGATCGGAAATTTGTCCATCAGCCCGCCGTACACCCCGACAATCGAAATCGTGCCGCCGTTGCGGCAGCTCATGATCGCTTCCCGCAGTGCATGCGGGCGTTCGGTTTCCAGCCGCGCCGCCTGCTTGACCCGGTCGTAGGCGTCCACAACCGTCGAGCTATTGCGGGCCTCCATACCGGCCGCGTCGATGCAGTGGTCGGGTCCGCGCCCCGCGGTGATGTCGGCCAACGCTTCGAGCACCGACGTTTCGGCGAAGTTGATTGGCACGGCGCCTTGTTGCTCGGCCAGCGCTAGCCGATAGGGCACGCGGTCGATCGCGATGACTTTCGACGCGCCGAGCAGATAGGCACTGACGACCGAAAACAGGCCCACCGGACCCACTCCCCAGACAGCGACGACATCGCCCGGGCCGATGTTGCACATCTCGGCGCCCATGTAGCCGGTGGGCAGGATGTCGGAGAGGAACAGCACCTGCTCGTCGGTGAGGTCGTCTTCGATCTTCAGCGGCCCGACGTCGGCGAACGGCACTCGCGCGTATTCGGCTTGCCCGCCGGCGAACCCGCCCATCATGTGCGAGTAGCCGAACAGCCCGGCCGGCGAATGGCCCATCAGCTTCTCGACGATGCCGGCGTTGGGATTGGAGTTCTCGCACAGCGAATACAGCTCACGCTCGCACGCAGCGCAGGCGCCGCACGCGATCGGAAACGGCACGACCACCCGGTCGCCGGCGGCCAGGTTCGTCACCGCCTTGCCTACCTCGACGACCTCGCCCATGAACTCGTGGCCCAGCACGTCGCCGCGCTTGACCGTGGGGATGTAACCGTCGTAGATGTGCAGGTCTGAACCGCAGATCGCGGTCGAGGTGATCCGCACGATCGCGTCGCGGTCGTTGAGGATCTTCGGATCGGGAACCGTGTGCACTTCGACGCTGTTGCGGCCAGCCCAGACCGTGGCCTTCATCGGTCGCCTCCCTGTGGCTGTGCGGTCCGCTGGTGCATCTGCCTGACGGCGGCCGCGCCTTCCGGCGAGCCGTCCGACCGCATGACCTGACCGGTCTCCAGCAGCTGTTTGAATCGGCGCAGGTCGTCGTTGACTTGCTGCTCAGGGGACTCGCCGAACACTGTTGCGGCCGCTTTGCCCAGCACACCGCCCGGTATGTGGTAGCTCATGGTGACCCGGACTTCGGTGCCCGAGCCGTCCGGCGTGGGAGTGAACTCGACGCTGCCACCGTTCTCGACCAACGCACCCGGCATCGACTGCCAGGCGATGCGTGTGTTGGGCTCGTCCTCGGTGATCTGCGCATCCCACTGCACGGACTGGCCGATCGGCGCGTTGGCGACCCAATGCGAGCGATCGTCGGCGTCCACGGTGACCGACTTGAGGTGGTACATGAACGTGGGCAGGTTCTCTAGGTCCCGCCAGAACCGGTAGACCTCCTCCGGTGAACGCCACACTGTGACAGCAGCCCGCAGTATGCGATGACGCGGCGCGTTGCCGTGCCGGCCGGAGCTGCCGTTGCCGGTGGCCCGCAGCGCGGCGTAGAGATCGGCGCCGCCGATCCCGACCAGGGCAACCGCCGACAGCATGGCGCGCCCGCGCCGGCCCCGCCCGCCGGTCGCCACCCCGGCGGCCAGCAGTGTCAGGTCCAACACGTCACCGGCGACCCTTGTCCACACCAGCTTGCTGGGCCCGAACAGCAGCGCGGCGGCGTGACCGCACTCGCGCAAACCCAGCACGCGGATCACGGGTCGGACAGGGCCGCTGTCCTCCACCCCGGCGAGCGCGGCGACCTTGCCCGGCGCCACTACCTCGGTGAGGCCAAGTGCCAGGCTGGCCCCGCCCAGGCTCTTGACCAGAACCGACGGGCTGTCAGCCATTGCCGCCACCCTTGCTGGATGCGGCCCGCAGTGCTTGCAGCAACGGTTCGGCAGCCTCCTTGAGGAAGAGATCCTGCGATTCGCCGCCGACCTGGAGCAGGGCAACGTCGGTGAACCCGGCTTCCCAGTACGGCCGCACGGCGTCGACGATCGCGTCCAGATCCGGCCCGCAGGGGATGCTCTCGGCGACGTCCTCGGGACGCACGAACTGTGTCGCGCCGGCGAACCCTGCCGTCGTCGGCAGGTCGGCGTTGACGTTCCAGCCGCCGCCGAACCAGCGGAACTGGTCGTGGGCGCGTTGCACGGCGGCGTCGCGGTCCGGGTCCCAGCACACCGGTATCTGGCCGACCACGCGACCGCCTCCGGCGAGACCGCTGGACTGCCGCGCCGCATGCCATTCGTCGACGAGCTCACCGTTGGGCTCCACCGCGATCAGGTGCTCGGCATGGGTGGCGAACTTCTCGATAGCCTTCTTGCCGCCCATCGCCACACCGATGCCAACCGGCACCTCCGGCAGATCCCACAGCCGCGCCGAGTCCACTTGGAAGTAGTCGCCGCGCCAGTTCACCATCACGCCGGACAGCAGCGCGCGAATGATCTGGATGGCTTCGAGCAGCATCTCCTGCCGGCGCACGGCCGTCGGCCAGCCCTTGCCGACGACATGTTCGTTGAGGTTCTCGCCGCTGCCCAGGCCGAGCGTGAACCGTCCATCGGCGAGGATCTGCAGGGTTGCCGCCTGCTGGGCCACGATCGCCGGGTGATAGCGCATCGTCGGACAGGTCACATAGGTGTACAGGTCGACACGGTCGGTGGCATGTGCGACCGCGCCCAGCACCGTCCAGGCGTTGGGCGCGTGTCCTTGCGACGCCAGCCACGGGAAGAAGTGGTCACTGCAGACCTCGAAGTCGAAACCCCGCTCTTCAGCCGAAATCGCATACTGCACAAGGTCTTTCGGTCCGCTCTGCTCCGTCATCAACGTGTAGCCAAATCCGGTCATACGCACACGGGTACCCCGGTGCGACGGACGCAAACGGCTAGAGCTGTATCGTCGGCGAGCTAGAGCCGGTCTTTGACCGCGGCCGCCAGCCGGGCGCCGTCGGCCTTGCCCGCGGCGATCGCGGTGGCCGCTTTCATCACCAGACCCATCTGCTTGATGCCGGGCCGCTCTCCCAGCTGCTCGGCCACCTGAGCGATCGCGGTGTCGACGACATCGGCCAGCTCCCCCTCGGTGAGCGGGGTCGGCAGATACTCGTCGATGATCCGCGCTTCGGCAAGCTCGTTGGCGGCGAGTTCACCGCGGCCGTTCTGGGTGTAGATCTCGGCGGATTCACCGCGCTTTCGCGACTCCCGGGCCAGCACCTTGATCACCTCGTCGTCGGAGAGCTCCCGCGATTGCTTGCCGGAGACTTCTTCGGTCTGGATCGCGGCCAGCAGCATCCGCAGGGTCGCGGTGCGTAACTTATCCTGCGTCTTCATTGCGTCGGTGAGGTCGGCGCGCAATCGCGACTTCAGTTCCGCCATGGCCAAGACGCTACGCGCCGCAGCCACTTCGGGCATCGGCGCGACACTTGAGAAGATTGAGAATTGCCTAGCTGGCCGACAGGATGGGAGCCATGATCGACGACGACGGCGGCGCCACCAGGTGAGCACGCCGCCGCCCGAATACCCGGACTATCCAGCGCCCGATTACCCCGGTTACGGCAGCCCTGGCTATGCCGCGCCCGGGTACCCGCCGATGGGCTACGGTCCGCCGCCGGGTTACGTGCCTGGCCCGCCCGCCTATTGGCCGACGCCGGGCTACGGCCCGCCGCCCCCTGCCTACGGCCCGCCGTACGGCTCGCCGCCGGGCTACGCCCCGCCGTACGGCTCCCCACCGGGATACGGTGTGCCGCTTGGCTACGGCATGCCGCTTGGCTACGGCATGCCGCCGTACGCCGGCATGCCACCCCTGTCGCCGGGGCCGCTCAAGCCCGGGATCATCCCGCTTCGGCCGTTGAGCCTCAGCGAGATCTTCAACGGCGCCGTCGGCTATATCCGGGCCAATCCGAAGACCACGCTCGGACTGACCGCGGTCGTCGTGGTGGTCATGCAGATCGTCGCACTGATCGCCAAGGCCGGACCGCTCACCGCTGCCAGCCAGGCGGGCGACGGAACCGCCGACGCCGGTGAAAGCGCCGCGTGGACACTGTCGATCGCGGTCGGCGGCCTCGTCAGCTGGCTGGCAAGCATTCTGCTCAGCGGGATCCTCACCGTTATCGTCGGCCGCGCGGTATTCGGATCGTCGATCACCATCGGCGAGGCATGGGACAAGATTCGCGGTCGGCTGCTGGCGTTGATCGGGTTGGCGGCGCTGGAGGCCGCTGGAGTGGTCGTGCTCATCGGGCTGGTGGTCGTGGTCCTGGCCGTCGTCAGCTCGATCGGCAACGGCGGAGCGGCGATCGTCTTCGGCTTCCCGCTGGTACTCGCATCGATCGCGACCGTGGCCTTCCTCTACACGGTGTTGTCGTTTGCGCCGGTGCTGATCGTGCTGGAGAGGCTCACCGTCATGGGGGCGATCAGCAGATCCTTTGCGCTGGTGCGCAACAGCTTTTGGCGGGTGCTGGGTATCCGGGCCTTGACCGCTGTCGTGGTATTCGTCATCGCCGACGCGATCGCTGCACCGTTCACCGTCGTCGGGCAGTTGATGGCGTCGACGCATTCGACCGGCCCGACCCTGATCGGCGCCACAGTGGCTACCGTCGGCGCAGCGATCGGCCAGATCGTCACCACCCCGTTCAGCGCCGGAGTCCTCGTCTTGCTGTACACCGACCGCCGGATTCGGGCCGAGGCGTTCGACCTGGTATTGCAGAGCGGCGCCACGGCTGGGCCGTTCGCAACAGCGTCCACCGACGGCCTATGGCTCATCCGGCCGCTGTGAGGAATGGCTGAGGATGCCTTCTATCGACATCGACCGCGATGCCGCACACCAAGCTGCCCAACGGGAACTGGCCAAGCCGATCTACCCCAAGGAGTCGCCGATCCAACGGTTCCACGACTGGCTCGACGACTTGATGTATCGCGTTCTGCACGCAGGCGCATCTATGCCCGGCGGGTGGTTCACCGTCTCGGTGCTGCTCATCTTGCTGGCGATCGGGGCCGGCGTCGCCATCCACGTTGCCCGACGCACCCTGCGCACCACTCGAGGCGATCGCCCGATGTTCGACCGCCAGCTCAGCGCTGCCCAGCATCGCGCGACTGCGGAAGAGTTTGCAGCTCAAGGTGATTGGGCCGCCGCGATTAGACATCGGCTGCGCGCCGTGGCGCGCAGCCTGGAGGACAGCGGTGTGATCAGCCCGATGGCGGGCCGCACCGCAAACGAGCTGGCCCGTGACGCCGGTGCGTGCCTGCCGCATCTGGCCTCGGAGATGTCGCAGGCCGCAATCGCTTTCAACGACGTCACCTACGGTGGCCGCCCCGGCACGCCGGACGCCTACCAGCTGATCGCCGACCTCGACGAGCATCTAGGGTCGCGTTTCGGGGCGCAGGTCCGGTGACCGTCGACGAGCCGCGGACCCGTCCGCTTGACGGCGCGCCGCGGGCGCGGTCGTGGCGCTGGGTTGCGCTGGCGTTGTCGGCCCTCGCCGCAATCGCCGCTCTCGGCACGTATTTGACCGCACCGCGGCCCGGCGGCGTGATGGACCCAGCGTCCACCGGCCGCCACGGCGCCCACGCCCTGGTGGCGCTGTTGCGCGAGAATGGGGTCGAGGTCGTCGTCGCCGGCAACCTCTCCGATGTCGAACGTGCCGCACGGCCCGACACGCTGCTGTTGTTCGCGCAGACTCAACACCTGGTCGACGACGGGTTGCTGCGCCGGTTGGCGAACGTCCCCGGTGACCTGCTGCTGGTGGAGCCCACGTCGCGCGTCCGCGCCGCGTTGACCGCAGGTCTTCGCAGCGGCGGTGCCAGTACGCTCGACCATGAGCCGGATTGCGCTCTGCGCGAAGCTACTCGAGCTGGCACGGTGCAGTTCGGCCCGAGCAACACCTACACCGCCGACCAACCGTTGACCAGCTGCTACGACGGGGTGCTGGTGCGCTACCGGGACGGCGCTCGGACGGTCACGGTGGTCGGCAACACCAGCTTCATGACCAACGGCGACCTGCCGCGGGCCGGCAATGCCGCGTTGGCGATGAACCTCGCCGGCGAGCGGCCCCGGCTCGTCTGGTACGCACCCCAGCACATCGAAGGCGAAAAAACCTTGCCTACAACGATCATCGACGCTATCCCGGGCAAGGTCGACTGGATCGTATTGCAGTTGACGGTGGTGGTGATACTGCTCGCGCTGTGGCAAGGCCGACGGCTTGGCCCGGTGGTGGTCGAGGACTTGCCTGTCGTGGTGCGGGCTTCCGAGACGGTCGAGGGTCGCGGCCGGCTGTATCGGTCTCGGCGTGCGCGGGATCGCGCCGCCGAATCCCTGCGCACCGCGACGTTGCAGCGGCTGCTGCCGCGCATCGGACTGGCCGCCAACGCGCCGGCCGCAGCCGTCGTGACAGCCATCGCCCAGCGCAGCACCGCCAGCCCAGAGTCGTTGCAGCACATACTGTTCGGCCCGCCTCCGGCCACCGACACCGACCTGGTACACCTGGCACAGGACCTCGACGACATCGAAAGGCAGGTCGCACACCGATGACTGAACAGGCACGGCAGGCGCTGCTGGCGGTGCGCACCGAGATCGCCAAGGCAGTCGTCGGACAGGACGCCGTGGTCAGCGGTTTGGTGATCGCGTTGCTGTGCCGCGGTCATGTGCTGCTCGAAGGTGTTCCAGGCGTGGCGAAAACGCTGCTGGTGCGCGCTCTTGCCGCAGCACTGCAGTTGGAGTTCAAACGCGTGCAGTTCACGCCGGATTTGATGCCCGGCGATGTCACCGGCTCGCTGATCTACGACGCTCGCACCGCCGCGTTCGTGTTTCGGGCCGGGCCGGTGTTCACCAACCTGATGCTGGCCGACGAGATCAACCGCACTCCCCCGAAGACGCAGGCGGCCCTGCTGGAGGCCATGGAAGAACGTCAGGTCAGCGTGGACGGCGAACCGAAGTCACTGCCCGACCCGTTCATCGTCGCCGCGACCCAGAACCCGATCGAATACGAGGGCACCTACCAACTGCCGGAAGCTCAACTCGACCGCTTCCTGCTCAAGCTCAAT
>NZ_DASRBZ010000569.1:0-3629 GCF_035653355.1 Mycobacterium sp.
GTCTCCGAAAGAAAGCTGGCTGCGGCTCATCCTGATTCGTGCCGGACTGCCCAAGCCAAAGACGCAGATCCGGGTCTATGACGAGCTCACCGGTAGGGTGGCCTATCTCGACATGGGGTGGGAGGATCTCAAGGTCGCGGTCGAATACGACGGCGAACACCATCAAAGTGACCCACGCCAATACCGGTACGACGCCAAACGCCATGAGGTGCTCCAACGTCTTGGCTGGATCGTCGTCCGAGTACTCGCAGGCGACCGGGAACCTGACATCATTCGCCGCGTCCGGGCCGCGCGGGCTCGACATACCCCGCTGCCAACGCGACAGTGAAGTTAGGTTCACCCGCGGGCGTCCGCAGTGAACCTAATTTCACACCCGGCGGTTCGGCCGCAAGCAACTTAAGCCGGTACCAGCTCCACGCCGGTGAGCACCACCGCGTTGTCGCGGGACGGCGCCACCACGCTGGCCAGGAACCGGCCGTCGTCTTTCCAGATGCCGACCTGCAGCGTCTCACCGGGAAATGCGACACCCGAGAACCGCGCGCCGTAGGAGGCCACCGCGCCGGCATCTCCGTCCAGCATCGCGTCGACGATCGCCTTGCAGGTCATACCGTAAGTACACAAGCCGTGCAGGATCGGCCGTGGAAACCCTGCGGCCGCGGCGAATTCGGGATCCGAATGCAGCGGGTTGCGGTCACCGCAGAGCCGGTAGAGCAGCGCCTGCTGCGGCAGCACCGGAATCTCGACCTCCAGGTCCGGCGTGCGCTCCGGTGCCGCGACGCCCCCTGAAGGCCCCCGCTCGCCGCCGAATCCGCCCTCACCGCGGGCGAAGATCGAACGCCGCTGCGTCCACAAGGGCTGGCCGTCCGAGGCAGTCACCGAGGTCTCGAGCACAACCACCGCGGCCTTGCCCTTGTCCCACACCTCGACGATTCGGCTTACCGCACGGGCACTTCCGGACGGCGGCAACGGCGCGGGCACCCTCACCTCTTCGGAGGCGTGCAGCACCTTCGCCAGGTCGATGTCCACACCCGGCCAGCTCACCTTCGGCGGTTCAACCTCGTGGAACGACGCGGCAACACACCCGAAAGTCGGTAGCACGTGCGGAGTGTGGTCCACCACGTAGCTGAGCTCACGCGGGTCCATCGGGTCTGAGCCGGCGCCCAGCGCCAGATTGTAGAGCTGCACATCGGTGGCAGTCCACGAGAATTCAACGGCGCCGAACTCGGCGCCAAGCGCGATACTCGGATCGATCGGCATATCTATGCGCCTTCCGCGATATGCAGGGCCGCCAGGTAGCCGAATGTCATTGCCGGACCGATGGTTCCGCCCGGGCCGGGATAGGTATGTCCCATCACAGGGGCGCTGACGTTGCCTGCGGCGTAGAGGCCATCGATCACGCTGCCGTCGTCGCGCAGCGCGCGGCCGTGCACGTCGGTGCGCACGCCGCCCTTGGTGCCCAAGTCACCGGGCACCATTTTGGCGGCGTAGTACGGCGGGTGCTTGATCTCGCCCAGATTCGGGTTGGGCTTGTTGGTCGGGTCGCCGTAATAGCGGTCGTAGGCGCTTTCTCCACGGTGAAAGTCCTCGTCGACACCCGACCGCGCAAAGCTGTTGAAACGCTGCACGGTTGCCAGGAACTCCTCGACCGGCAGCCCAGCTTTGTCTGCGAGCTCTTGGGGTGTGTCGGCCTGGACGATTACGCCCGAGTCGAGCCATTTGCGCGGAATGCGCTGCCCCGGCTGCAGCCCGGCGAATATGTAGCGGTTCCGATACTGCTGGTCGAACACCAGCCACGCGGGAATGTTCTCGCCCGGCCCGGGCCCTTGGCCGTATTCCCCGCCGTACATCCGATGAACGGCTTCGACGTATGGCATCGACTCGTTCATGAATCGCTTGCCCGACATGTTGACGATGATCGATCCGGGTGAGTTGCGCTCCGACAACGCGAACCATGGTGCCCCCACCAGCGGAACGGTCGGACCCCACCATGCGTCTTCCATCAGATCCAAAGTTGCACCTAGCTTTTCGGCGGCAACAATGCCGTCACCGGTATTGGCTTTGGCCCCGACGGTCCACTCCGTCGTGATCGGAGCCCGCTGGTATTTGACCCGCATTTGCTCGTTGTGCTCGAACCCGCCGCAGGCCAGGATCACTCCGCGTCGCGCCTTGATCAGTTGCGGCTCGGCGGTATCCGGAGCGTTGGTGTCGCGGACGTACACCCCGCGAACCGCACCGTCTTCGACGTAGAGATCTGTCAACGCGGTGTTGAGCTGCACCGGAACGCCGGCCTGCCGCAAACCGATCCGCAGCGGACCGATCAGAGCGCGACCCATGCCGACCAGGTTCTTCCCGGTTGTCTTGGCCCACATCGTCCGCGCGCCGACCTTCAAGCTGCGCAGCACACCACGCGGGTGGCGCTTTAACTGATTCAACCGCACGTAGTCCTGTTGCATCACAACCACGTTCAGTGGCACCTTGCCATACGGCGGCTCCAGCCCGGGCAGGTCAAGCCCTAGCTTCTTGGCGTCGAACGGCTTCGGCTCGATCGAGCGGCCACCCGGGCGGCCGCCCGGCGCCTCGGGGTAATAGTCGGAGTAGCCGGGCACCCAGCACATCTTCAACGGCGTGTGCTTGAGCACAAACGACAGCATTTCCGGCCCGCGCTCCAGATAGGTGTCGATGCGCTCCGGCTCGACGATGTCGCCGATTATGCTGTGCAGGTAGGTGCGCGCCGCGTCGGGCGTGTCTTTCACACCGTCACGCTTGAGAACCTCGTTGTTAGGGATCCACACGCCGCCACCGGAGCGCGCCGTCGACCCGCCATAGTGCGGGGCCTTCTCAATAACTATTGTCGAGAGGCCCCGGTCAGCGGCGGTAAGGGCAGCAACCATGCCGGCGCCGCCGCTCCCGACCACGACGACGTCGTACTCCTGAGCTGTCATGTAGAACACGTTATAGAATTGCCAGGGGCGGGCGCTACTGCCCCGGTCACACCCACGAGGGGACTTCGGTAAATGCTTCCACCCGCCGTCCGCGAGGCGCTGGCAGCTGACCTGGCACAGGCCGAGCGCAGCCGTCAGCCGATCCCGCCCCTGACCGCTGCCCACCCGGAGATCGACGTCGTCGACGCCTACGAGATCCAGCTGATCAATATCCGTCAGCGGGTGGCCGACGGTGCTCGGGTGGTCGGGCACAAGGTGGGCCTCTCGTCGTTGGCGATGCAGCAGATGATGGGTGTCGACGAGCCCGACTACGGCCACTTGCTCGACGAGATGCAGGTGTTCGAAGAAGCCCCGGTGCCCGCGGCGAATTACCTGTATCCGCGGGTGGAGGTCGAAGTCGGATTCATCCTGGCCGCCGACCTGCCCGGCGCGGAGTGCACCGAGGACGACGTCCTGCAGGCGACGGCTGCCTTCGCCCCGGCGATCGAGTTGATCGACACCCGGATCACCGACTGGACGATCGCGTTGTGCGACACCATCGCCGACAACGCCTCCTCGGCGGGCTTCGTCCTCGGCGAGGCACGGGTGGCGCCGGCAGATATCGACATCACCGGAATCGAAGCGGTGCTGTCCCGCAACGGTGAGGTGGTGGCCAAGGGCCGCAGTGACGCTGTGTTGGGCAATCCG
>NZ_DASRBZ010000570.1:0-7621 GCF_035653355.1 Mycobacterium sp.
TGCGTCCGACGCTGCCCGGGTCACCGACTGGCGAGCCCAGCACCGCGCCGACGATGTTCAGTTCGGGCGCATAGCCAGCGCACACTTCGACCGCCCATGCCGAGGCAAAGCCGCCGCCTGAATACCCCCACAGGCCTACCGGCGCCGACGGCGAGAGGCCCAGGCGCTGGCAGTTGAGTGCGGCACGCACGCCGTCGAGAATCCGATAGCCGGGCTCATACGGCGCCCCCCACATGCCATGACAGCCCTCGTGGTCGGGCACCGACACCGCCCAACCCTCGGCGAGCACTGCCGCAACCAACAAGAATTCGAGCTGCGCCAACGCGCCGACCGCCTTGGCGCCGCGACGCAGCGCATAGGAGGGAAAGCACCTTTCTGCCACCGCGTCGATCGCACATTGATACGACACCACGGGGCAGACCAGTTCGGGATCGCGCTGTGCCGGGATTATCACGGTGGTCACCGCGGCCTCGGGATCGCCGTTCAAGTTCGTGCTTCGATACAGCAGCTGCGTTGCCCTGAATCGCTGCGGTATCAGGCCGAGAAACGCGAGCTCGACGCCGCGGGAACGCAGCACCGTGCCCGGTCGGGCCTGCTCATATCCGGACGGCGGGATGTAGAACGGATCCCTGCTCGGCACCAGCGGACGCTCGCCGCGGCGCGCATTCTCGTGGGGAGCGCGCCCAAGCCATTGAATATCGGCCGTCAGACCGCCAGGGTCCATCGGCGACTCCCCTCCTGCGACAATGGGCATTGTCTCTCAGAAGTCGTGTGACCGTCGGCGTTCTTGCTCAAACGTCCGCAGCGTCGGCTCCCTGCCGGCGGGGCGACCGTGCCAGCGCCTGCTCGGCGATGCACGCCATCAGACGGGCCACCTCTCGCGCCGCCAAGCCGCGTCCCAGAACATCCACTCGTAGCGAGCGGTCGTGGCGAAATGCGCCCGGGCGCGGGCCTCGTCGGCAGACGAGAGGCTCTGGCCGACCTCGTCGGCCAGAGCCAGCACCTCAGCAACGATTGCCTGGTACTCGTCACCGGCATAGGTATCGATCCAGCTTTGGTACCGCGGATCGGCCGAGCCGCGCTTGACCAGCTCGGCGCCCACCTCGGCATAGATCCAGTAGCACGGCAGTACCGCGGCGAACCCGTCGGCGAAGGTGCCGCTGTACGCGGTGGCCAGCAGGTAACTCGTATACGCGCGAGTCGTCGGCGCGACGGGCACAGCATCGGTGTTCTCAATGCCCAATTGGGTCAGCAGTGAGGCGTGCAGGGCGAGCTCGACGTCGACGATGCCGGCGGCGTGCCGCGCGAACATGCCGACGTCAGCCGGGCAGGGCGCCTTGCTGCCCACGGCGGTCAGCGCGCGGGCGAAATCGTGCAAGTAGTACGCGTCTTGGATGAGGTAGTGAGCGAACGCATCGGGGTCGAGGCTGCCGTCGGCTAGGCCGGCCAGGAACGGGTGCTGCAGGATTGCTGCGTAGATGCCGGCCACCTCGGCCCACAACCGTCCGGTCCAGCCGTCTCGCGTCACGCCTGCGATGATCCCAGTCCGATGACAGCTGTTGCGTCGCCTCGACTGACAAATACCGACTGCGATGGTTGAGTCGCAATGTGCCATCCAGCGACGTGGGGGTTATCGGCGCCGGGATCGTGGGGTTAGCGACCGCCTACGCCCTAACCGAGCGCGGGGTATCGGTGACGGTCTACGAGCGCGGCATGCCTGGGCATGGTCAGTCAGGCGGGGAATCACGCATCTTCCGGCATGGCCACGACGACCCTCGTCTGGTCGATTTCGCCAAGCGCAGCCGCCTGATCTGGGACGAGTGGGCCGAGCGCCTGGAAATCGAATTGGTCTCTGGCGACGGCGTCGTCGCGCTCGGAGCGTCCGCCGAAAGCCGCCTTAGCGTCATACAAGAGGTAGGGGGTATCCCCGTCCGTCGCATCGACGCCGAGGAGCTGCACGAGCGGTTGCCTATCCTCGCCGACTTCGACGGCGTCGGGGTGCTCGACGAACGCGGCGGCTCGATTCGGACTACCGCGGCGATTTCCGTGCTCACCGCCGCGCTTTCTGACCGGCTGGTCGACGACGAGGTGCTGGTGGTGCGATCCACACCCACAGGGACTGTCGAGGTCCGCGCCGGCGGTGTCGCCGCGGAGCACGGCAGCGTGGTTGTGTGCGCCGGCCGCGGCACCGCTGCGCTTGCTCGGGGGATGGGTCTTGTCCTCCCCGTCCGCAACGGGGCCCATGTGCGCCTTACCTACGACATCCGCGGAGAGCCGCCGCAGACACTGGCATGCCTACAGGACGGCAGTGGCGTATTCGGCGAAACCGGCGTCTATGCGGCGGCCGTGCCCGGCAACGGTCGATATGCGGTCGGCCTCAGCGACCACGTCGATGCCCCTGAGGGTGGACTGCTGGATCCCCCGGCCCTCGCCCAGCTCGCTGAGCGGGCCAGCGCCTACGTCGCGCGCGCATTGCCCGGTCTTGATGCCGAGCCTGTGGATGTCCGCCATTGCTGGGTCACCGAACTCCCGTGGGGTTCGGATGGCCTGGGCGTGTGGTCGGTCGACGGGGTCTTTTTCGTTGCCGGCCACAACCTTTTCAAGCACGCGCCGGCACTTGGCCGTGCGCTGGCAGCGGCAGCTTCAGGTGACGACCTGGCCGAACAGTTGCGGCCTGACGCGCAGCTGGGTGGACCGCCGAGCTAGCGCCTGCTGGCATCAGGAAGTTCGTTCAGATCACGCGTCTAACGCTGTAATCCGCACGGCGTGTCACCGCCGTCGGGTTATCAGCCGGCCAGGACACCCCCCGGTACGACGGCATAGAAGACGGCGCAGAGGATGAAGAAGTCGACATCTCGTCCGTTGTACCAATCGAACTCCAGCGTGGCCGTCAAGGTCCACACTTGCCGTGTGGCTACAGAATTGAACCGTCCGCGAACTGGCGTGGGCATCACTGCGCAAGTGGTAGGACCGAACGGGGCCGGCTGACGTGACCAAAGAAGATCGCTCGCTTGCCAGCAGCGGACAAGATCCCACGCAATTTTCGGCGGTGGACCGCACAGAAGACCCGGAGTTCTTCGTCAGGTTCATGCGTGAAGGCCACAAACTGCCCGACATTGTGGCTGCGCGACAGCGCGCCACCGATCTGCTCGAGTTACGTCCGGGGGACCACATTGTGGATGTAGGCTGCGGGCCCGCGTTGGACGCCGGCGATCTTTCCTCGATCATCGGGCCAGATGGCGAGCTGGTAGGGGTCGACGCCAGCGAAACGATGATCGCCGCGGCACGCCGATATGCAAGCGCCCTTGAGGCAAAAACTCGTTTTGAGGTGGCGTCCGCCTACGAACTTCCGTTCGGCGACGCGACGTTTGATGCATCGCGAGCAGAACGGCTGTTCATGCACCTGTCAGAGCCGCAACAGGCCCTCAATGAGATGAGTCGGGTGACTCGACCGGGGGGCCGGATTTGTGTCGTTGATTTCGACTGGCATACCTTGCTCATCGATCATCCCGAGGCGGCCACCACAGAGAAACTCCTAAGCGACTTTGCCGACGACTTCGCCGACGGTCGAATCGGCAGGAAGCTCCGCCGCATGTTTCGCGACGCTGGATTGCAGGAAGCGAAACTCGAGATGCGGCCGGTGCAGTTCACCCCGGCGTTTTCCGAACTGCTGTTCGCCGGATACTTCGCCCGCCGTCAAACCGACGGGCGGTTGCAAGCGCACCAGATCAGCGGCTGGTGGGAACACCTGAAAGCGGCGCAGGACAACGGAACTTACTTTGTTGCGGTGGTGCTGTTCATCGCTGCAGCAACGAAGTAAACGTCGAACGCGGAGAAACGACCGAATCGAAAGCCCTCGAAATACGGGCGCGAATCGGGTTTTGACTCATTAGGGCATGGGCTCTGAAACTACTGATGGTCTGCACGTGCGACAGGCTTTGCGTCACATCGGATAAGGAAACGGCGCACAAGGCAAATCGGGAAGTGTACAGCGGATGCCCTTTGGCAACAATGCTTCCGCACTGAAACCATCAGAGACGCACTGGGTCTAAAGCAGCCGTCTGCCTGGATCGCCTATTCTTATTTGTCGCCGGCGTTCTTACTTATATCGTGCACCTGTGCCCGAAATGAACCGTCGCAGCATGATGTTGATGCTGGGGATCGGCGCTATGGCAGCCGCGACTCCTCTTCCCAAAGCAGGTGCCCACCCGTCGTCACCACGCACACCACCGATGCCGGCGCCCGCCGCACCGCCGGGTGCGACCACGGGTGGCTACCTTTTCCACGACGAGTTCGACGGACCGGCCGGTTCCGCGCCGAATCCGGCGAATTGGACGGTGGCCACCCACCGGACGCCGATCAAGAACCCGGTGGGGTGGGACAGACCCGAGTTCTTCTACCAGTACCGGGACGATCGCCGAAACGTCTTCGTCGACGGCAATTCGAATCTCGTTCTGCGCGCCACCAAAGACGGCGACACCTACTACGGCGGTCTGGTCAGCGGCAACTGGCGCGGCCCTATCGGCACCACCTGGGAAGCCCGGATAAAACTCAACTGTTTGACGGCGGGCTGCTGGCCGGCGTGGTGGTTGTCCAACGACGATCCCGGCCGCAGTAGTGAAGTCGACCTGCTCGAGTGGTACGGCAACGGGGAATGGCCGTCGGGAACAACTGTCCACGCCAACCCGGAGGGGACGGCATTCGAGACTCATCCGATCGGGGTGGACGGCGGATGGCACACCTGGCGATGCCGATGGGACCAGAACGGCTTCTACTTCTGGGAAGACTACGTCGACGGGGCGGAGCCCTACTTCACCGTTCCAGCGACCGGCATCGAACATCTCGAGTTGCCGATCCGCGAGTGGCCTTTCAACGAACCCGGTTACACGATGTTTCCCGTCTTGAACTTGGCGGTGGGTGGTTCGGGCGGTGGCGATGCCAGGCAGGGCAGCTATCCGGCGGACATGCTCATCGACTGGGTGCGGGTCTGGTAACGCTACGAGTTACACGAGTCCGTCAGTACGGCGCCTCGTGCAGGACCAGGCTGATGAAAACGTAGGCCATGCACACCAGCAGGTTCAGTGCCGCGAGGATGAGCCCGGCCACCAGAAGACATTGGATGCCGCGCCGTCGGGTGCGGTGGAATTTGGAGACGCGCTCCTCGCGCTGTATCTGGGTTGCGGCGAGCGCAAACTGGACGTCCACCAACTCGCTGGACGCGGCGGGGGCACCCGCCGCTATTGCCTGAAGCCGCACCGCGGGGATCCCGACGCCGACGTCGGCGAATCGTCGGCTCATTTGTCGTGCCCGTCTACGGCTGAGTACTTGATCCCGCCCCGGCAGCCGATGCCGTCTCCTACCCCGTTCGTCAGTCCATAGGTTCGCCGGGATCGTCATAGATGATCACTTTAACGCGACTGAGCCGCAACGGCCCGATAACATCCGCACCTCGTTCCGAAAGTCCTTTATTTCGGCCCGACTTCGTCTTGGTACTTCTTGGTCATGTGATCGATGGCCTGAAGTTGGGTCTGCGCGAGGTCTTCGCGTACTTCGCTGGCCCGCGCGGCGGCGTCGAGCGTCGGTTGCGCCTGACCCTGGAAGTGCGGCATCACCTCGGCGGCGAACAGTTCCGCTGATCGCTTGGTCGCCGCCGGATTGGCCCATTCGTGAGCCATCTGCAGCATGCAGCCGAATCCGCCCGATTGATCCCACAGCCGCTGCACCTGTGCGCGCGCCCGCTCCGGCGTGCCGATCACACCTGCTCCCGCGTTGTTGATGATGTCGATCATCTCGTCGAGCTGATCCCCTGGCATGGTCATCTGCGGGAATGCGGCCACCTTCTGGAAGTAGTGGAACCACGGCTCGATGCCGAATTTCACGTCGGCGCGGGCCTGCTCGTCGGTTTCGGCGATGTGGAATGGCCCAACCAGCCGCCAGTCCTTGCGGTCGACCTGCTTGCCGAAGGCAGCGGCACGCTCTTCGACGATGCCCCAGTGGTAGGCCAGCGCGTCGAAGCCTTCGATGCTCAGCGTCGCCCCGATGGACAGCAGGCCGATGCCGTGCTTGCCGGCCAGCCTGGCGCCCGTCGGCGAGGCGACCGCGGCCACCGCCAAGGGGATCCCGCCCTCGGAGTAGGGGGCAAGCTGCAACCTCGCGTCGAACAGTTCGTGAGTAGCGGTTTTGGCGGTCACGGTCTCACCGGCCAGCAGGCGCACCAGAATGTCGAGGTTGGTTTCGAGCAGCTCGCGGGTGTCGGTCGGGTTCAACCCGATCATCGCCGAATCGGTGGGCAGCGAACCCGGTCCCACCCCGCCGATCACGCGACCATGCGTCAGGTGATCAAGCAGCATCAGCCGGTCGGCAACCCACAGCGGGTTGTGGTAGGCGAGTGAGATGACCCCGGTGCCCAGGTGGATCCGCTTGGTTCGTTGCGCTGCGGCGGCGATGAAGATCTCCGGGGAGCTGATGATCTCGCTGCCCGCGGAGTGATGTTCGCCGATCCATACTTCGTCGAAGCCCAGCGCATCGATGTGTTCAATGAAGTCCAGATCCCGCTGCAACGCCAGCGTCGGATTGGTGCCCGCACGGTGGAACGGTGCCATGAAATATCCGAACCTGAGCTTGCTCATCGGGGTCCCCTTTGACATCGAGTTGCCCGAACCTTAAACCTTGCGGCGCGTCGTAGTACATGAAAGAAGCGCACCGCCTGCGCGGAGATATGGTTGGTTAGTTTCGGATCTTCGACTTGGGGCGGTGACTGCTGATGCGCTATAACCCTCCCCCGAATTGGCCCAAGCCACCTGAAGGTTGGGTGCCGCCACCTGACTGGTCGCCGGACCCGTCATGGCCGCCGCCTCCCCCGGGGTGGAAGCTCTGGGTGGACGACGGGCCTTCCCCGGAGAGGACCAAGTCGGTGCATCGAGTCGAGCGCAGCAGCGACGACGTCGAGTACTTCGGCGATGACGTGGCGTGGTCGGCGGATTCTGGCCGAGTGCCAACCCACGCGCAGATGGATGCCGGGCCGTCGCCGTCGTCGTCGCAGCCGACCGAAGTCGCGCCCGAGGACCTTTCTGCGCACCACCTCGGGCAGCGCGCCACCATCAAGTGGGATGGCGAACAGAGGTACGACATCGGCACGATCGTCGCCGTCTCCGCCGATTCAGCGGCGATCAGTGTCAGGCTCGCCGGATTCGATGCGCCGATTTCCTTTCCGCGAGACGCATCGCGGCGCGGTCCGGCCAACCCGCGCTTGTACGTGTGGGTTTGAGTGTGACGGTGGCATCCTCGCCATATGGGCTTACTGTTCCGGCTTGCGGAGCTGCTCCTGGTGCTGGTACCGCTGGCCGGCGTGATCATCGCCGGGGTAAAGGCATTCTTGGCCAGCCAGCGGCGGCAGATTGAGTCCAGCGAGCCGGATCGAGCCGGCCGGGCGGAGTCGGTGGCGCTCGGACGTGCCGGCGGTAGCCAAGTCGCCCAGTGGAGCTCGATAAAACGCGTCCTCGAAGAGCACAGCCGGACGGATGCACGGTGGCTGGAATACGAACTCGACGTTGCCAAACTGCTGGAATTCCCGCTGATGACCGATATGCGCGATCCGCTCACCATCGCCTTCCACAAAGCC
>NZ_DASRBZ010000571.1:0-3460 GCF_035653355.1 Mycobacterium sp.
CAGGTCGTCGCTACTGGTGCGCATCCACAGCGGAAGGGCCACCCACAAAGCGGCTAGTGCGATCAACGCGCAAGCCCCGGCGATGACAGCGGCGATATGGCCCGCGACCGCGTCGAAGATCACCACCGTCACGCCGGTCAACGCGAAACCCAAGAGCAGCAAGCCCGTGTAGGCGAATCGGTGCGCTGTTGACACCAGTGATTTCAACCGGTGCCGGCGAAACAGCAATCGGTGCATCGCGACCGGGGCGACCAACAACACGGTCGCGGCCACCGAGCAGACCACCGTCGCGAGATACACCAGGCGCACGGTCCAACTCAGTAGATGGAACGGCTGCTGGAAAGGCAAGGTCAAAAGGAAGCCGGTGAGCAACTGGACGCCGGTTTGCACGACCCGCAGCTCTTGCAAGAGGCTGCTCCAATTGCGATCCAGTCGTTCGGTTTCGGTCTCCTTGCGCGCGGCGTAATCCCAGCCTTGGTCACGCTCGGGATGGTCGACGTCCACCCGTGCATCATGCCAGCTAGAACGCCGTCAAACGTCGTCACTCCAAGACCAGTCGCGCTGATTTCTCCAGCCGGTCGGCGATCTGGGCGTAGGAGGCGTATCCCATGCCGGCGCGCACCAGTGCACCGGCGTACAGCAACTCCAGCGTTTCCACGACCTCCGCATCGCAGTCGGGTCCCAGCGCAGTGGCCAGCCGCTGGTGGATCTCACGGCCGATGCGCAGCCGCAGATGCTTGACTTCGGGATCGCGGCCCAGCAAAGCGTTGGTCACCGCACCCGCCAGCTCGGGTTCGTCGGCGACCAGCAGCGCGATGTGGCGCAGCACTGCAATCACCCGGGCAACCGGATCTGCGGACTCGCTGCGCGGAGCCGCCGTCGAGGCCAACCGCCGCCAGAAAACCTCGGCCACGAGGTGTTCCTTGGACGAAAAATAGGTGTAGGCGGTGGCCGAGCCCACTCCAGCCTCGGCAGCGACGCGCCGAATAGTCAAGCCGGAGAAGCCTTCTCGGCTCAGCACCTCGATAGCTGCCCGGCCCAGCCGCTCAACGGTGTCGGCTTGCTTGGCGGTCAGTCGGCGCCGGGTCGACTCCCGAGCCACCGGGTCGGACACGTGTCTGGACACTACTACAACGTAGGATGGGCAGCAATAGAGGCCAGTGGCCGCCGGTCCCGCCGATAGTAGGTTCGACTAGTGGGTTCTTTATCTAAGCCCGACGGGCAGACCGCGCGGTTGTTCGATCTGGCTGATCGGGTCACCGGTTTCATGCCGGCTGACGAGGGTCGGGCGTTGCATGACGCCGCGCTGCGCTACTTCGACCATGGCGTCGGGGTCGAGATCGGCACCTACTGCGGCAAGTCGACACTGTTGCTCGGCGCGGCCGCAGTGGCCGCTGACAGCGTGCTCTATACGATCGACCACCATCACGGTTCTGAAGAGCACCAGCCGGGCTGGGACTATCACGACGCTTCTTTGGTCGATGAGATCACTGGCCGCTTCGATACCTTGCCCACGTTTCGGCGCACGCTGGACGAGGCGGGCTTAGACGACAATGTGGTGGCGGTGGTTGGCAAGTCCGCGGTGGTGGCCCGCGGGTGGCGAACTCCGCTGCAGTTGCTGTTCATCGACGGCGGCCACAGTGAAGCTGCGGCGCATCAGGACTTCGACGGCTGGGCGCGGTGGGTGACGGTGGGTGGTGCGCTGATCATCCACGACGTGTTCCCCGATCCTAGCGACGGCGGCCAGGCTCCATACCAGATCTATTGCCGCGCAGTGCAAAGCGGTGAGTTCCGGGAAGTGTCGGTCACCGGGTCACTGCGGGTGCTCGAACGCACAGCAGGGGCAGCCGGTACCGCCGTCACCAATCCGTCGAGCTGCTGACACACTCGCAGTCGAAATCGCCCTCCAGCCCGCGAGGGAGGTCGGTGCCGCGGAAGATGCCGCTTGCCGGTGTGGTCGACGACAACGCGTCGGCAGCCAAGATCACCGCCGCCCCGGTCCACGTGGTTCGCTCGACCGGCCAGCGCTTGCCGTCGCTGAACACCAGTCCGGTCCAGTACGAGCCGTCGCTTTCCCGCAAGTGCTGCATGGCCGCGAACTGCTGCAGCGCCTGTCGGCGGCTGCCGATCGCGTCGAGCGCCAACACCAACTCGCATGTTTCCGCACCGGTGACCCATGGTCGGTCATCGACACAGCGGATACCGAGTCCGTCGACCACAAAATCGGTCCACCTCTCCGCTATTCGGGCCTGTGCCGCCGCGCCCCGCAGCGCACCACCGAGAATCGGGTAGTACCAATCCATGGAATGGTGCGGCTTTTCGGTGAACGCCGAGGGGTGCGCGGTGATTGCATGGCCCAGCCGGCCCAGTGCGACTTCCCATTCGGGTTGCGGTAGGTCAAGGTAGTTCGCCAATGCGAGCGCACAGCGGATGCTGTGGAACACGCTGGCACAGCCCGTCAGCAGCGCCTCGGCAACCGGTCCGGAAGGACCACGCGCCCAGCAGATTTCGCCGCCTTCGAGCTGTAATTCGAGGACAAAGTTGATCGCGGCGCTTACCGTCGGCCACATTGCCTCAGCGAAGCCTCGGTCACCGGTGATCAACACGTGGTGCCAGACACCCACCGCGATATAGGCGCAGAAATTGCTGTCGCTGTTGGCATCTTCGACGACACCGGCGCGCAATTGAATCGGCCACGAGCCGTCGGACCGCTGTTGGCAGCGGCACCAGTCGAATGCTCGGCGGGCAGGCTCGATGAGCCCAGCGGCGCTGAGCGCCATCGCGCATTCGACGTGATCCCACGGATCGGTGTGCCCGCTTTCCGACCATGGGATCGCCCCGGATGGCTCTTGCACAGCAGCAATCGATTCCGCGGTCAGCCGACACTGTTCTGGAGTAAGGACGCCTGGCACGCCCGGCACGTCACACCAGCTCAACGGCGTGCACCGGTTTCTCGAAGTACAGCGCAATGCTCTTGCCCACCAGCGGGTTGAGCACTGATTCGGCTATCCTGGTGATACGGGGCTGCCGCGTGATGTCCCACACCAGCATCTTGTGATACGCGGACACCGCAGGGTGATCCGGTCGAGCCACCCCCACAAGGCATTTGATCCACCAGAACGGCGTATGCAGGCCGTGCGCATAGTGCGCATCCACGAATTGCATTCCGCCGCGGGTGATCTTGGCACGCAGCTTGCTGGCCCGATAGATCCGTACGTGGCCGCCCTCGTTGTTGTGGTATTCGTCGGACAAGAACCAGCACACTCGTTCCGGCAACCACCGCGGCACGGTCACCGCCAAAGTGCCGCCCACCTTGAGCACGCGTATCAATTCGTTGATCGCAGTGTCGTCGGCCGGCACATGTTCGAGGATCTCCGATGCGATGACGCAGTCGAAAGTCCCGTCAGGGTAGGGCAATGCCAACGCGTCACCGACGACGGTCTCCGCCTTGGCGGACGCC
>NZ_DASRBZ010000572.1:0-4037 GCF_035653355.1 Mycobacterium sp.
GTCAAAGACATCTTGATCAACTGCGGCTATCCGCTGATCGAGCGCTTTCCGCTGATGGTGTTCACCTCGGCCGGGGTGCTGCTGATCGGCTTGGTGCGCTGGTACCTCGGGATGGCGACACGCACTGGAGCGGCCGACACCATCGAAACCGACGCCGACACCGGCACGCGAGGTGGCGGAATTGCGGCGAAAATCGCGTCGCTGTTCAGTCGTGATTCGGCCGACCAGGCCGAGAAGAAACCCGCGAGAAGCTCACGGCGGACCCACGCAGTGGGTCAGGCGAAGTCCGCGAGGGCGGCCAGCCGAGCTCGGCCCACCAAACGGTCGGCGCCCACCCGGTCCCGCCACGCCCGACCGCCGCTAGATGAGCAGCCCGACCCCACTGTCGAGCGCAGGCGACGCCGTCGCCCCACCCATGCCCGAGATCTGGATGCCGCCGAGCCGCCAGCCACCCCGCGCCGCCGGCCGCGGCCCCCGCGCGATCCGGACCTTCGTGGCCAACCGCCACGGGAAATCCGTCGCGATCCGCACGGGCGCAGCAGCCGGCCGACTACTCGCACCAGCCGCTTCGACCCGTACGAGCCGCTGGACGCCTACGATCCGCCCCCGCGCCGTCGCACAACATCGAACGCTGGCAGTGGCACCGGTGCGACACACCACCCCATCTCGCGGGTCCGCTATCGCGCAGCTGGCGGCAACGAGGAGAGCGACGCGGCCCCGGAAACCCGCTCCAGCAGAACACCCAAATCCGCGGCTGAATCGTGGGAATACGACATCTGAGGTCTCGCGAGACGACGCAAACGCACCCAGACTCGGCGCGATTGAGAGGCGTTTGCGTCTGTCCGCCGTCAGGCCCGGGCGGGGCGGATCTCCCGCGGTAACGCAAACACCAGCGTCTCATTGGCGGTGGTCACCGGCTGCACCAATTCGTAGCCGTATTCAGCCAGCCGCTCCAGGACGCCGCGCACCAGGATCTCGGGCACCGAAGCGCCGGAGGTGACGCCGACCGTGGTTACGTCGTCGAGCCAAGCCGGGTCGATGTCGTCCGCGCAGTCCACGAGGTGCGCGGCCCGGGAGCCGGCGCCGAGCGCCACCTCCACCAGCCGCACCGAGTTGGACGAGTTGGCCGAGCCGACGACGATCACCAGCTGACATTCCGGTGCCATCGCCTTGACCGCGACCTGCCGGTTCTGCGTCGCGTAGCAGATGTCATCGCTGGGCGGGTCCTGCAGCTTCGGGAATCTCTGGCGCAGCCGCTCGACGATGTCCATGGTCTCGTCGACGGACAGCGTGGTCTGCGACAACCAGATCACCTTGTTCTCGTCGCGGACCGTCACCTTGTCCACGGCGCCCGGCCCGTCGACCAGCTGCACGTGGTCGGGGGCTTCGCCGGCGGTTCCGATGACTTCCTCGTGGCCCTCATGGCCGATGAGCAGGATGTCGTAGTCGTCGCGGGCAAAGCGTTTGGCCTCGTTGTGCACCTTGGTGACCAGCGGGCACGTGGCGTCGATGACCTGTAGTTGCCGCTCGGCGGCCGATGCGTGCACGCTCGGGGCCACACCGTGCGCGGAAAACACCACTATGGCGCCCTCCGGTACCTCGTCGGTTTCGTCGACGAACACTGCGCCGGCCTTGGCCAGGGTCTCCACCACATGCCGGTTGTGGACGATCTCGTGACGGACGTAGACCGGTGGGCCGTGCTTTTCCAGCGCACGCTCGACCGTCTCGACGGCGCGGTCGACCCCGGCGCAATAGCCACGCGGCTCGGCCAACAGCACCCGCTTACCCGCCGAGTGGTCGACCGCCGAGGCCGCGGCGCCCGGAATCCCCATGTTGACGGTCGGCGGCATGGCAGCCAGCGTACTTTCTGCCCGTGCAGGGCCGCCAGCTCGCGACGTCGGCTTGGCCTTGACCGTCGGTTAGGGCAGTCTTGGACTCATGGCTTCTGCACCGTATGGGATTCGGCTGCTGGTGGGTGTGGCGACAGTCGCCGTCGAGGAAACCAGGAAACTGCCGCGGACCATCCTGATGTATCCGATGACGCTCGCCAGCCAGGCGGCGCACATCGTGATGCGCTTCCAGCAAAACCTAGCCGAGCTAGCCATCAAGGGCGACGCGACGCTGGAGACCATCTTCCCGCCGAAAGACGAGCAGCCGGAGTGGGCCACCTTCGACGAGGATCTCCCCGAGGCGACCGACGAGGCACCGACTTCCCGAATCGACACCGCCGACAGCGAGCGCCGCGCCGAGGGACGCTTCGCGTTGTATTCGGTGTCGGATGCGGCCGAGAACAGCCGTGAGCCCGGTACCGCGTCCGAGGCGCCGACCAAGTCGATACCCGCCCAAAAGAAGCCGCCAGCCAACGCCACCGTTGCGGTTCCGCCCGTGGCCGCCGAGCTTGACTACGAGACGCTGACCCTGGCCCAGCTGCGAGCCAGATTGCACTCGCTGGACGTGGAAGAACTCGAGGCCTTGCTGGCCTACGAGGAGGCCACGAAGGCGCGCGCACCGTTCCAGACGCTGCTCGCCAACAGGATCACCCGCGCGACCGCGAAGTGACCCGAGCGGTGCCGGCCCAACCGGCGAATTCTCCCGAAAACCCGTTTCCGGTGCGTGCGGTGGCCGTACGGATTGCAGGCTGGATCGACAAGCTGGGCACCGTCTGGGTAGAGGGCCAGCTGACGCAGATCAACATCCGGCCCGACTCCAAGACGGTGTTCATGGTGCTGCGCGACCCCGCGGCCGACATGTCGCTGAATGTGACCTGTCCGCGGGATCTGGTGCTGGGCGCGCCGGTGAAACTTGCTGAAGGCACCCAGGTGGTGGTGTGCGGCAAGCCGACGTTTTACACCGGACGCGGCACTTTCTCCTTGCGGCTCAGCGAGATTCGCGCCGTCGGGATCGGTGAGCTGCTGGCACGCATCGAGCGGCTGCGCAGGCTGCTGGACGCCGAGGGGCTCTTCGATCCACGACTGAAGCAGCCTATTCCGTTCTTGCCCAACATGATCGGGCTTATCACCGGCCGCGCCAGTGCGGCTGAACACGACGTGACCACCGTGGCGGCCGCGCGGTGGCCTGCGGTGCGCTTTGCGGTGCGCAACACCGCGGTGCAGGGACCCAACGCCGTTTCGCAGATCGTCGAGGCGCTGCGTGAGTTGGATGCCGATCCGGAGGTGGACGTCATCGTGGTGGCCCGCGGGGGCGGCAGTGTCGAGGACTTGTTGCCGTTCTCCGACGAGACGCTGTGCCGCGCGATCGCAGCGTGCCGCACTCCGGTGGTCAGCGCGGTCGGGCACGAGCCCGACAACCCGCTGTGCGACTTGGTCGCCGATCTACGCGCCGCCACCCCCACGGATGCGGCGAAGAAGATCGTCCCGGATACGGTCGCCGAACAGGCTTTGCTTGACGACCTGCGTCGCCGCAGCGCTCAGGCGTTGCGCAGTTGGGTGGCCCGCGAAGAGCGCGCACTTGCTGCGTTGCGTAGCCGTCCGGCGTTAGCCGAGCCGATGACGGCACTGCGGACGCGTGCCGACGAGATCCACCGCGCCCGGTCATCCCTGCGCCGCGATATTTCCCGACTGGTCGACGCGGAGACCGAACGCATCGGCCACCTGGCGGCCCGGCTCGGTGCGCTCGGCCCGGCGGCCACGTTGGCCCGCGGCTATGCGGTGGTGCAGACGGTTCTCGCGTCCGGACCGGCCACGGTGTTGCGGTCCGCCGCCGACGCGCCCGCGGGCACCCACCTGCGGGTCCGGGTCGCCGACGGTGCCGTGGCGGCGCTCAGCGAGGGACCCACCGATGGGCGCTAAAAAACAGCGCGACGATGCTACGCCTATTAGTGCGCTCGGGTATGAAGAATGCCGCGATCAACTGATCGAAGTGGTGCGGCTGCTCGAGCAAGGCGGACTGGACCTGGATGCATCGCTAGCTCTGTGGGAAAGAGGCGAGCAGCTGGCTAAACGTTGTGAAGAGCACTTAGCTGGCGCGCGGAAGCGCATTGAGGACGCACTGGGCGCAAGGGACGCCGGGGAAACTTG